>DATNQL010000794.1:0-7097 GCA_036704025.1 Stenomitos sp. | reverse complement strand
TAGGGCAGAAGTTGAGACATTAGTGACAGATAAAGGAGTTTGGTCAGAAAATACGATATTCTTTGTCATTGGTAAAAAGTAAGTAAAGAGGATTAATTAGATGAGTCAAGTTCAAGTAGTTTCGGGACGGGGAATTCCTTTGGTAGGGAATGATATTGATACCGATCGCATTATTCCCGCTCGGTTTTTGCGCTGCGTCACGTTTGATGGTTTGGGAGAACAAGCGTTTGCCGATGATCGGACTCAAACTAAAGGAGAACATCCCTTTGATCAACCTCAGTATCAAGGAGCCAACATTTTAGTGGTTAACGGCAACTTTGGTTGTGGTTCCTCGCGAGAACACGCTCCGCAAGCCTTGGCAAAGTGGGGAATTCAAGCGATCGTGGGAGAGAGTTATGCGGAAATTTTCTTTGGCAATTGTGTGGCGATCGGAATTCCCTGTGTAACAGCACCAGCAGAAACGATTCAGCAGTTACAATCCCTACTGAAAGAGAACCCACAAGCCCAAATATCGGTGGATTTAGACGCGCTGCAAGTCCATTGTGGAGACTTCCAAGCATCTGTGTCTATGGGTGAAGGCTCACGGCAAATGTTGACGACAGGTACCTGGGATAGTTGTGGACAACTGATTGCCCAAGTGAATTCTATTCAGGCTACAGCTGCAAAATTGCCCTATATTCATTGGGGCGATCGAGTAGCGAGCTGACGGTCGTGTGAGTTATGGTAACCGACTAGGGCTTGGTGCAAAGATATGTGTGTAAAGTCACAATAAAAGATAGTGGTTCTCCGCCAAATAGCGTAGACGATGTGACACATTTAGCTAAAACGAAGTCTTAACCGCCCTAGGTAAAAAGTCCGCTTAAGCGGACTTTTTTTTTCTTAGCAAATCGTTACTAAAAAGGGTGAATCAGCTATTTTCAATTGACAGACTTTTCATCAAGTGATATTATCTCCTGATAAACATTAAGCATTTCAAGATTGATCGTCATTGATCCTCTGTTTATTTCTTCAAACAACATCTACCTAAACTGAGGAATTTCAAGTAAGGAAATGAGACTATCAAGCTTCTCATTTCCTTACTCTCATTACATCTTTGTTCTCCCGATTCAATCGGCAGTACCTAACCGTAGTTAGGTAGTTGGTTATTCCGATTCAATCGGCAGTGAATAACTGAGAGAGGTTAAAAATGTCTATTGTAAAGCGGTGCATTGCTGAATTTATCGGCACCTTTTGGCTGGTTTTTGGGGGTTGTGGAAGTGCGGTGCTGGCAGCCGCTTTCACCGCAGATGCAGCAAAAATCGGTTCAAATACAGCATTTCCACTGGGTATCGGGTTAGTCGGTGTTTCTTTGGCATTCGGGTTGACCGTTCTGACGATGGCTTATGCGATCGGTCACATTTCAGGCTGTCACTTGAACCCAGCCGTTTCTTTTGGTCTTTGGATGGGCAAACGCTTTCCAGGTAGCGATTTGTTACCCTATATCGGCGCTCAAGTGGGTGGAGCCATTGTAGCGGCGGCAATGCTCTTTTTGATTGCTAGTGGTCAGCCAAAATGGGGCCTTGGCCCGAATGGATTAGCCATTAATGGTTTTGGAGAGCTTTCTCCTGGTGGATATTCGCTGTTGGCTGCGTTTATTACCGAATTTGTGTTGACCTTCATGTTCTTACTGATCATTATGGGTGCAACAGATCGCCGTGCTCCCCAGGGTTTTGCTCCAGTTGCGATCGGTTTGGGACTAACGCTAATTCACTTAATTGGGATTCCCGTCACTAATGTTTCCGTTAATCCTGCTCGGAGCTTCGGCCCTGCGCTAATCGTAGCGCTTTTTGGAGGTCACACCTTAGCTCTCGCTCAAGTGTGGCTTTTTTGGCTGGCTCCCATCTTAGGGGGAATAGCGGCAGGTGCAGTGTATTTATCGGTATTCAGTGAGACTAGCCTAGAACGGGAACGGCAACCGGTGGAAACAGGAAGTTAAGCGCATCCTGGAGTCAGAATACAGATTCCTAGGCTGAAATTTCAATCGTTCTCCGACCACTGGCTATAGGGATACTGAACTAAATTGACATTGAAGTATCTAGCATCATCAGACACTTCAATGTCAATCCAATTGGGTAATTCAATGGATTGATTTTCCTCGGTGAGTTCAACCTCTGCGATGATTAATCCTTGATTTTCACCCGCAAACTCGTCTACTTCCCAAACCAAACCAGCGTACTCAATTTTGTAACGAGTTTTTTCAATCACGGGCGCTTCGCACAAATTATCCAGCATTTCTTGAGCATCTGTGGCTGGAATCGGATACTCATACTCCGCTCTGGAACAACCTTGAGTTAACCCTTTAATCGTGAGATATCCTTGATTTCCCACAAGGCGCACTCTCACAGAACAGCCTTGTTTGGTGGAAAGGTAACCTTGACGATAGACAGTACCTGTAGCGAGCGACCGCCACTGATCACCTTTGACTAAAAACTTACGTTCAATTTCAGTTGCCATGTGTGCCGTTGAGAGTTGTAAGCTGTGATGCATTTAAGAAAGCATATTCCCACACCCTACACCCCACACCCCACACCCATTACGAAAATTTCACTATGGCAATTTAGCGGCACATCAGCTTAGCAGCAAAAAGTAGAGGCACGACATCTCGTGCCCCTACTATTCTCTATTAAACAGGATTGGCTTTCCGTTGAGTCTAACGAAATTATTAGAGATCACCCTAATTTACTACTTCGTGGAGTGATGAATTTTGAATTAAAGACCCATCGCTGAAGCATCGGAGTTCAAATTCCTAAATTCATTCAGGAAAAAATATCCTTAACTCAAAACTTTAAATTACATTCCAGAAGCTTTTTACGAGACAGATTTAACCTTCTACATCAAAAACTTGTTTTTTGATGTTCTGAATTTCTCCCACCAGTTCTTGACGGGTTGCAGCGGTTAATAAATAGCGGTAAATAAACCAAATTCCATAACCTAGACCAATGAGTTCTAAAAGCACTGATAACAATGGGATATCATTGATCGCATCTAGGACAGCCAGCATGAGTTTAACACTAATTAAAGCCAATAACATCCAGCCCAGGGTTCCGAGAACTGGCTGATATTGTTGGAAAAAATCCCCAACAGAATTTTGAAAATCAGTAATATACTCAGAGGTTTTTTCTCCAAATTTTAGCCATTGCTCCTCTTTAACGGGTTGTGTCGAGGGTATCTGACTCAACTTCAGGTTATCTTCAACCTTGACTTCTACGAGTGGAGCTTCCTGTTGAACTTCAACCATTTCTTCGCTTTTTACAATTTCAGTTGTCATAGCGTTTTTAGGGAAAAATAGCGTGGAAGGATGGACTGATCCGTTTCTAAGCAAAGCTCTGAAGATTGTAGGCTAAAGCTTTCCAGCACGTTGGTTGAATGAAATCAATCCATCGCCCTTTAGCTAGTTCTCCTACAATGCCCAAGACCTATTTCATCGATCAGTTCTTTTTAGTCTATTGAGCCTACCCGTTAGGGTCAAGAATGTAACCTAGGAAAAATCTAAATTTTGGAATTTCTTTAAGGTATCTTTATATTCTTATTTTTCTGGGAAAAATTAAACCTTAAAAAATGAAAAAGTCATTACAAATATTAAATAAATTATGGCTAAATGATTTTAAATTAGATAAATAAAATCCTGATGATTACTGATATAAATTGACTAATGGTTAATCACTAAAAACCGCTGATTTGTCCTGCATGAACCGAAAGAATTTGAGAAGAATTTAACCACTGGGCATCAAACGCTCCTAAGTGGGTGGTCGTAATCAAGGTTTGAAAGCGGTCTTGAATAGCGTCCAAAAGCTGATTTTGACGGTTTAAATCCAGTTCCGCCAACACATCATCGAGCAACAATAAGGGGGGTTCGCCGACAACTTCCTCAATCAATTTGAGTTCTGCCAGCTTCAGCGCCAACACCAATGTACGTTGCTGACCTTGAGAGCCATAAGATCTAGCTGGTGTCTCGTTGATGGTAAACTCCACTTCATCTCGGTGAGGGCCAACCAGAGTCGTCCCCTGGCTTTGTTCTGGAATTCTGCGCTGTTGGATTTTGTCTAAAAACGCTTTTTGTACTTCTTCTGGGTCATCTTTTTCAGCACAGATATTGGGTGCATAAGTCACGTTCAACACCTCCGTTGCCCCACTAATACTCGTGTGCCACGCCGCCGCCAGGGGTGCCAACCGTTCTACCACTCTCGCTCGACGCCGAGTGACGCGTGAACCCGTAGTCGCTAGTTGTACATCCCACAGCGCGAGTTCTGAATACAACTCTCTGGATGATTCCTCCAGTTTGCCTTCTGTGGCTCCAACTCGGTATTTTTTCAGGAGAGCATTCCGCTGTCGCAATACCTGATTATATTGCTGCAAGATGTAGGCATAGATAGGTTCTAACTGAATAAGCAGGGAATCGAGCCAGTTGCGACGCCGTTCGGGTGCCCCTCGCACCAATTCCAAATCCAGACTAGAGAACTGCACGGCATTGAGAATGCCCAAAAAGTCCAACTGGCGGCGTAAGGCTTCCCGATTCAGGGCAACGGTACGCCGTCCTTGAGTCCGGAGAGTTAAATCGAGATCGACACAACCATAGGCACGTTCTAGGTTAGCCCGAATTTGACCCACTTCCGCTGCTTCTAAAACCAGGTCGCGATCGCGCACCGCTCGATGACTCTTCAGTGTCGAGAGCAACTCTACCGCCTCTAGCAGATTTGACTTCCCTTGTGCATTATTCCCAACCAAAATCGTTTTGGGAGCATCAAAATCCACAATGCAGTCTCGGTAATTACGAAACTGTTTTAGGTGCAACGTTTTCAGATACATTTTGGTCTTGGGTCATTGGGTTGAAGGTTAAAAGTGATCAGGTTAGGGGGTTAAGAAACATCAACCTGCGTTCTGTGCCAACTATTCAGCGACAAACATACCAACTTTCAACTTTCAACCCCTTTCCAGAGTAATGATTTAAGCACGACGGGAGAAGTAAAAACGGAAGAACAGTTTCTCCAGCTCAACCCAAACAAACAATAAGGAACTAAAGCCTAGGCAAATCAGTAATTCTGTCGGGCTGAGGTAGTGAGTCCCGAAGAAGTTTTGCAGGGGCGGAACATACACGAGAGCTAGCTGTAGTGCGGTCGTAACCACAACAGCCCAAAGCAAATAAGGGTTAGAGAAGGGGTTAACCTGTATGACGAGGCGAGAGATGGAGCGAACCGCCAAAGCATGTCCCATTTGGGCAATACAGAGGGTGGTAAATACCATGGTTTTCCAGGAATCTGGATTTCCCTGATAGCCAGGGGCATGAGTATAGCCATAAGCCCATACCATTAAAGCAATACTGATAATCGCAAACACAATACCGATGCGAACCATATAAGAACCCAACCCTCTGGCAAAAATATTCTCACGGGGACTAAAGGGAGGGCGTTTCATCACATCAGGTTCTGGGGGTTCCACGGCGAGGGCGAGAGCGGGTAACCCATCGGTGACGAGGTTCATCCAGAGAATTTGCAGAGGGGTGAGGGGAACACCGCCCAATCCAATGATGGGAGCGGCAGCAATGGTTAGTACCTCACCAATGTTGCTACCCAGGATGTATTTAATAAATCGGCGGATATTGGTATAAACGACCCGACCTTCTTCGACGGCGTGAACAATGGTGGCAAAGTTGTCATCGAGGAGTACCATATCGCTGGCTTCCTTACTGACATCGGTGCCGGTAATTCCCATCGCAATGCCAATATCCGCTTGTTTGAGGGCGGGTGCGTCGTTCACCCCATCCCCGGTCATCGCGGTAAATTTCCCTCGACTCTGAAGCGCTTGGACGATCCGCAGTTTGTGTTCTGGGGAGACACGGGCATAGATGCTGACATGTTCGACTTCTTGTTCGAGTTCCTCTTGGCTGAGTCGTTGTAATTCCTGACCGGTGAGGACGCGATCGCCTTCTTGGGAAATTCCTAAACTTTGCGCGATCGCTTGTGCCGTCAATTGATGGTCACCGGTAATCATAATCGGACGAATACCCGCCTCACGGCACTGTGCCACCGCCTCCCGTACTTCGGTGCGCGGAGCATCTAACATTCCCACTAACCCCAGCCAAATTAACTCCCGCTCCGTCGAGTCCTCTAAGGATTCTGAAGGTATACTCTCTAAGGGTTTGTAGGCAAATCCCAGTACTCGCAATCCTGAACCTGCCATCTGGTTATTCTGCTCCAAGATGCCCTGACGCTGGGTATCCGTCAGTCTCTCAACCCTGTCTCCTTGCTGATAGGTCTGACAACGTTCCAAAATTAGTTCTGGAGAACCTTTGGTAAACATGACAAAAGGCGATTCTTGAGCGTGTTGGGCCACGTTTTGAGTTCTGCCTTGACAAATCACACTCATCCGCTTGCGTTCTGAGGAGAAAGGAAATTCCCCGACTCGCTTGAGTTGACGAGTTAATGAGTCCTTGTCCAAGCCGCTTTTGCCGGATAAGGAGAGTAAAGCCCCTTCGGTTGGGTCTCCTAAAATGATCCACTCCGGTTCTGCCTGAGTCGTCGATTTCTTTTTGCCAGTGTCTTGACTTTTTGCCACTTCCTGCTGTAAAACCGCATCATTGCAAACAACGCAGGCAATCAGCAGCGTTTGCAGTTCTGGATATTGTTCGGGTCTAATGGACTGATTCTCAATTTTGAACTCACCTTTGGGGGTGTAACCCTCACCGGTGACGCTAAACCTTCGCTCAACTGTGGTCACTTGCTGCACCACCATTTTATTTTGCGTCAGCGTCCCAGTTTTATCAGAGCAAATGGTTGTCACACTCCCTAAGGTTTCTACGGCTGGGAGTTTACGAATTAAGGCGTTGCGACGCACCATGCGCTGTGTTCCCAACGCCAGAGTCACGGTAATGACGGCCGGTAGACCTTCCGGGACGACAGCGACAGCCATGGAGAGAGAAACTTCCACCAGCTCTTGCAAAACCCCACCATCAAATCTGCTTGTATCGAGGTAGGATTTGAGCATACCGCCCACAACCACTAAAGCGACCAGCACCAGGGAACCCGTGACCAAGACGTTACCCAGTTGAGTCATCCGTTGTT
>DATNQL010000793.1:0-8274 GCA_036704025.1 Stenomitos sp. | reverse complement strand
GGGTGTCGGGAATAAAACGGCTGAACGCATTGCCTTGGAACTCAAAACCAAGCTTGCCGAATGGCGTCAGTTAGCGGGAGTCGCCACACCCGCTTCTGCCAGTGGGCCATCTCCAGCCATTCTAGAGGATGTGGAAATGACCCTCCTCGCTTTGGGTTATGAAAACAGCGAAATTGGTCAAGCGCTAGAGGCGATTAGCCAAGATACCTTAGTGGCGAAAAGCACGAATCCGGAAGAGTGGATTAGAAGTGCGATCGCTTGGTTGAGTCAGTAATCCTCAAGGTGTTAGCGCTCAGCTTGCTCTTCGTGCAACTTCTGGCAAAATTTCTGCATAGGTTCTGGTGAACCCAGAGATATAGCTCAGTAAGCAGGCATTGGGCTAAGTTGCTGATGAAGGATTTCCTTGATGCGATCGCATCCTATTCAACTGGCTTACTCTGCTCTATATAAGGTTGAAACATATCAATAATAAACTTTACAAAAATATCCAAGAGATATGCGGAATTTAGGTTCTTAAAGTTGAGGTCTAACTTAGACCAATTCTCTGTAAAGCTTGAATCTAATTCAAGCGTAAGATGCTCCTTGATGAAGAGGAGTAAAGAATAATATTTTGATGGCTCTAAAGCCCCAAAAAATAGAGAAACGGTATCATTACGCGATGGCACAAGATTGAAACGCCATGAAAACTATCAGCAGATGGATAGTAGTAGGATTTCTCGAGTTCATTTTCTGTTTTTGGCTGTTAGGAAATGCCGCTACTTTAGTGAGTTCTCCCAGCAATATCAAGGTTTGGTGGGGAGTTTTATGTTATCTCTTAGGATTGCTAGTTTTACCAGGAGCTTCTCTAGGCTATGTCGCTTCTAAAGCCTATCAAGCCAGACTCCGACAAAAACAGCTAAGAGATGCTTTTCCGGATGACCAAACCTCTCTAATAAAACTTTTAGATTACAAAAAGTAGGCAACCATGAATATTTTTGAGCGCCGCTTTCTACGCGTAGCAGGAATTACTGCTACAATCGGGATTCTGACATCGGGTTGTGGCGCTATTCCAGGCACTAGCTCTAAGTTGATACCCCCCGGCTATGTGGGTCTTAAGGTCGAGCTTTACGGTAAAAACCGGGGCATTCAAAATGCAACTATCAAGACAGGTCGTGTCTGGTATAACGGTTACACGGAAGAAATTATTGTTTTTCCCAATCACGTTCAATACTATATCTTAACAGCCTCGGCTCAGGAAGGGTCTGCTGCTGATGAAAGTATTACGTTTGGGGTTGGTGGAACGAGTGTCAATGCTGATGTCTCACTTTCGTACTTTTTCAACACTGACAAAATCAAAGATTTCTACGGAAAGTACCTGAAAGATCCAGAGCAATTTAAAGCCACCCTAGTACGTAGCGAAACTCGAAATTGTTTTAACCAGTCGGCTACAGGATTAAAACCAGAGGAAATTGTCGGAAACAAGCAAGGAGAATTGCTGAAAAATGTTCTAGGTTGTTTGAACAATAAATTTAGTCCTGTTGGAGTTAGCTTCGACTCAGTGGGATTTGTCAGTAAGCCCCGGTTTGATAAGTCGATCGAAACACAAATTACGGCTCGGTTTCAAGCAGAACAGCAGGCAGTCGCCGCTAAAGCTCAGCTAGAAGTGGCTGAAGCTGAAGCGAAACGAAAAATTGCCGAAGCCCGTGGTGATGCTGAAGTGGCTCGTGTTCAAGCCGTTACGGTTTCTCCTTTAACCATTCGCTTGCGAGAGCTAGAGTTGCAACAGAAAATGATTGAAAAGTGGAATGGTGTTTTACCTGTTTATCAAGGAGGGACAGCACCCTTTCCCTCGTTCGATCCAAATGCGGGTCGAGCGCTAAGTCAACCGAGTAAATAGGATAAATTCAGAATTAAGCTGATGTACTCGCACCCCTGGGATTAGTGATGCGATCGCATTGTGAGATTGGGTGGATTTAGGCGATCGCATCTGTAGGGGTACGATCATATCGTGCCCTTACAGCTTATTTTTTTTAACGCCTACGACGCTTATTTTTTCCACGATTAACTGGCTCTTCTTCCTCTTCAAATTGACTTAACTTCTGACTGACTTGGGCAAACACATCAGGTTGCAAGTAAGGATAATCACTCACAAAACGGTTCAAACTAGGAATGTAAATATCCGTAGTCTTAACAATATTTCTCAAGTCAGGTTGATAGGATAATACCAACATTTCCGCCTCTTGACCGGCTGCAATTCCCTTGTGGATACGGCGCAGAGGAACTTGAAGTCGTGTCCCGAATCCGTTTTCGTCCTCTACTTCTACATTGAGGCGTCGTTCCCGATTTTCAACGATGACTAACTCACCCTTATTATTAACCGTTTCTTCTTTACCAATCAAATCTTCTGTAACATATACGTCCACCACTTCACCGCGCCAGAAGCCACTGTATGGGTAGCGACGGATCTCCATATTACGCAGCGTTGCCCAGTAAATTGGCCCCCATAGCCAATAAAGCCCAGCAATGATACAGAGTAACAAGATTAAGCCATCAAAGCTACTACCAAAAAACGCTCTTAAAAGTGAAACTCCAACGACCCCAATCACAGAAATTAAGAGTCGTTTCAAAAAATCTGGAAACTTACCCCAAAAGTAAGCGTACTGAGGGCCGGTAGCAAGGACGGGAATGATTTGTTCAAACTTCTGGCGGGTGATGGGAACTAGCATAGTTAGAGTTTAGAGGATCTTTTCTAATCCGTAGACAAGGGATTTAAGTTGGGTGACTTTGCGAATGGCAAGAAGCACTCCGGGCATGTAGCAGGAGCGATCTGAAGTGTCGTGACGCAGGGTGTAGATTTGACCGGGTGCACCAAAAATTACTTCTTGGTGAGCAATTAATCCGGGAAGGCGGATACTGTGAATCCGAATATTTTCTTCCGCTACACTCCCTCTAGCACCGGGTAATTTTTCGGTTTCTTGAACAACGGCTGGATTAAAAGTTTTTCCTAATTCAGCTAATAGTTGAGCCGTTTGAACAGCCGTCCCACTGGGAGCATCGGCTTTTTGATTGTGGTGGAGTTCAATAATTTCCACATGGTCGAAGTATTTAGAGGCTTGAATAGCAGCCTGCTGAAGTAATACCATCCCAATGGAAAAATTGGGAATGAGTAAGCAGCCAGTACTGGCTTTTTCCGCAAAATCAGCAAGGTCTTGAATTTGCTCTGGAGACATGCCGGTCGTGCCGACAACCGGGCGAACTCCGTAGGCGAGCGCAGACCGAACATTGTCATAAACGCTATCAGGGTGAGTAAAATCAACCATGACCCCTTGTACTTTTTCCTGGGTAGCTAGAACCAGATTCGCTTGCAGGTCGTTGAGCACCGGAATTTCCAGAGGGCCACATCCGATCACTTCACCAATATCTTGACCGATGTATTGGGGATTGCGCTCGATCGCACCGATTAAGGTCATATCCTCAGCTTGAGAAACCGCCTTAATGACCTCGCGGCCCATTTTGCCACAAGCTCCGTTGACAACAACTGGGATAGGAGATTGATTCGTCATAATTTAAGGATATCCTTGGGAACAATCAAGCGAATTTTAGACTAAGTTGCATAGGCAAAGCGAATCAGTCTTAGAGTTCTAGGGAATCGGGAACATCGCCACTTGAGTTCAAGGACGCGGGAACGCGGAGACACGGGGACACGGGGACACGGGGACACGGGGACACGGAGACGCGGAGAGTGGCAGACGAGGGGAAAGAATTCAGAGGGGGATTGAACCTGCTCAACTATTGCTTTGCGCCTGAATTCAAGCGACTGAAATCTTCGAGTTCAGTCGAGGTCTTACACCCTTGGGACTTGTGTCGGGAGCGTCTTTGCGTCTTCTTCGATAAAGGGTAGGATGACTTGTCACTACAAGCATCGTCAACTGTGAAATTGAGGGGCAATTGCAGTACATTTACATATAGGCGTAAAAATGTTTGTGGGAAACAGATCTTTTGGAACGAATTGAGATCGCCGAAACTGTCCCCCTTCCGGTGGCAGCAGTCTGGGAAGCTCACGAGGATGTACAGCTCCTAGAACGCATCGCTCCACCTCTCCTCTCAGTTCGGCTCAAGGAATCTAACATTGTTTGTGGTTTAGGCAGTCACTTGCCCCTGAGGCTTGAACTGTTCGGTTTAGGAATGGACTGGCGAGTTAAAATCACCCACTGGGACCCACCTGTCTGTTTTAAAGACGAACAAGTCACTGGCCCTTTCCGTGTCTGGGAACATACCCATCATTTCATGGCAATTACGGCTGAATCAACCCGCATTGTGGATGCTGTCAAATTTGAGCTGAATCCTTTACTCGATAGTACAGTAATTCGCTGGGGTTTAGAGGCAATGATTAAAATGCGGATGCAAAATCTGAAACAGGCACTGAGTAGTCACATTACCCAGTAATCAGGAGCCAGAAGTCATTTTTTGAGCGTCATGTGCAGAGTTTCCAGATTTTTACGAGTGGCAAGTGTCAGGGGATGATTGACCCCTAACTTTTGCTCACAAATTTTCCAGGCTTGCACGGACAAGGGTTCGGCTTCTGTGTAGCGCTCCTGAGCATAATAACTCCACGCCAAAGTTTGTAACTTGGTAACCAGATCGGGATGATCTGAGCCAAGGTAATTTTGGCTGAGTAAGAGGCATTGCTCCCACCAGGGTGTAGCTAAGTCATAAAACCCTTGGCTTTGATAAAACCAGCCTAAGCCTTCTAGGGATTGGATTAAATCCTCATCACTCAGAAATTCTTTGAGTCTTGTAGCCGCTTCTGCAATATGGGGTATAGCAGAATGAACCGTCTCAATTAAATCGCGGCTGGGTGAGTCAGGTATTTGCTTAGCGACAGCAACCATGACTTGACAAAATGTGTTCTTTAAGTTATTGGATTGCTCTAAATTTTCTAGTTTTTCTTGTAATAACTCACGGATGAGTGGATGCAGTTGATAGGTTTCTTCTCCGGTGTGTTGCAATAGATGTAGCTGTATTAATTGCTTTCTAAATGCTTTAAGGTTTTCTAATAGCGCTGTTATCAGCTTTTCGATATTGGCTTGTGAATTATCGGGTGAGATATCCAGTAATTGTCCTAATAAAGCCCCTGGTAAGTATAGCTGACCGTATACACTTTCCACTTGTGTCCAAGGAATAGGAACGGAGGCGAATATACTGAGCAAATATCCTAATTCCTGAGCCTCTTTATCTAAACGCTTCCAACTTAAATAAAAGGCTGCGGCTAGGCTCTGATGAGCCATTAAATTCTTGTCGTTGTTACTTTCATATGGGATAAAAAACTCGTGATTAATGTGTTGTTTCTGCAAGTTTAATTGTGTTTTAGACTCACGTTCAAGACGTGATCGCATCTTTTCTAAGGGTAAATTCCGCTCTTGTTCCAGATATCGCCCGACTAACTCTATCCCTAACGGTAAATAACCCAGCCATTCACATAGCTGTTGGGCTACGGTTAACCTCTCCCCCTGCCCCTCTCCTATAAGTAGAGGGGGGACAGACGCGGAAGTTCGGTTTGCCTTAATTTTGTGTTTGCTTTGTTTCGGTTTAGAATTAATTCCAAAAGGTTTACCTCTGGTATCTTTCACCCGGTATTTGCCGATGCACGATGCTAATAATTCCAAGGCGGCGGGTGGTGATAGAACGTCTAAAGATAGCATCTGTACTGATGTTTCCAGTTGCAGCCTTGTGGTCATTATTACCTTAAAACCAGATGAGGAGGGGGGTAGGTAGGGCTGTATTTGAGAATAGTTAGTGACATTATCAATGATGATGAGAACCTCCCCATCTTGCCCTTGGGAAGGAGAGACAAGCAGAGATTTCCAGTACTCCCAACAATACCGAACTTGAGTCGTGGGAGTTAGTTTATCGGGAATGGTGAAATTGGGAAAATGCGATCGCGCAAATTCTACAATCTGCACTCCTAGATCAGAACGGGCAAATAACCAGCAGATGCCGCCTGTGTAATGGTTTAAATTAGCTTTGGCGTATTGCATGGCTAATTCGGTTTTACCGATGCCGCTGATACCCGTGACTGCAACTTGCTCGTGTTCCTGTAATAGTTGATGTAGGGTTTCGAGTTCGTTGTCGCGCCCGACAACTTGGCTGACTCCACTTTGGGGAATAGTATCGTAGGGGTAGGGTAATGCGGGGCTACTAACGGCTGATGGCGATATGTTCTGGCTATTCTGGCTCATGCGCCCAATCCTTGCGTCTTTATCTAGGCTATCAATTTAATTATTTATGCAAGTACAGACACAGAAACGCTACTATACTCCAGAAGAATATTTAGAACTTGAGGAAGCGGCTGACTATAAAAGTGAATACCGAGATGGAGATATCGTTCCCATGACAGGAGGGACAACGAATCACAATAAAATTGCTCTGAATTTTGCGGCTAACTTGAAGTTTGGTTTAAAGGCGCAAAAATACGATATTTATATTGGTGATGTGCGGTTATGGATACCTCGTTATCGTCAGTACACTTATCCAGATGTGATGGTAATCCAGGGCGAACCTGTCTATACAGGAACGAATACAACGACTGTGATGAATCCCTTGCTGATTGCTGAGGTGTTATCGAAGTCTACTAAAAATTATGACCAAGGCGATAAGTTTTTGTATTATCGGTCAATTCCTGAGTTGAGGGAATATCTTTTAATCGACCAATCTCAATATCATGTGATGCAGTATGTGAAAACGGCTGAGGGGCAATGGCTGTTTACTGAGTTTGAAGCAGAAGGTTCGGTATTATCTCTCCAATCGGTAGATTTTAAAATTGCTTTTAGCGACCTTTATGAAAGGGTTAATTTTGCAGAAGGTGAGGATTGAGGCTTCTCAGCCTAAGTGCGATCGCTTCGTTGTGCCCCTTGGGTATAATCGCCTTCTTCATTTCAACTGTAGGGGAGAAGCATTCGGAGGATAACCTCTGAAACTTAACCAAGATTTACCTATCCGAATGCTTCGCCCTGTCGCGCGATCGCCGATAACATTTGTACAGAAACATTAGGGTTTGTCTACACACCTTGAGGGCGAAGCATTTGGATACAGGAATTCAGGCTGATTAAGTTCAATTGTCGTCCAAATGCTTCGCCCCTACACAAGCGCGATCGCATTCTCTCTCGTTGTCAGTGCGATCGCATTTTTGTGTGATTAGGTGGTGCTTATCGCCTCCCCACCTATTACACACCTTCCAACCGCAGGAAATGCACTCGCCCCGACTCCTCACCCGCCACAATTGTCATCCCATCCGGCGCAACAGCACAGCAGTATAGCGCACCATCCCCACTAAAACTGGCAATTTCTGTCCCACTCTCCAAATTCCAAACTTTGAGGGTGTTGTCCACTGAACCAGAGATTACCCATTTGCTATCTAGTGTCACTCCTACAGTTGTTACCCAACCCGTATGACCATAGAGAGTCCAAAATTCCTTTCCCGTTTCCAAATCCCAAACTTTGATAGTCTTATCACATGAACCAGAAATTACCCATTTACTATCGAGTGTCACCACTAAAGCATTTACCCCAGTGTTAGCATATTGGACGTTGCCATGACCTACGAGGGCTAAAAGTTCTTTTCTTGTTTTCAGATTCCAGACCTTAAGAGTATTATCCTGTGCACCAGCAATGACTCGTTGACCATCTGGTGTTACTACTACAGATGAAATCATGCTGGTGTGACCATAGAGAGTGAAAAATTCCTCTCCAGTCTCTAACTCCCAGACTAGAAGAGTGTTGTCATCTGACCCAGAAATCGCCCATTTTCTCTCCGGTGTTACTGCCACCATTTTTGTTGGTAAAATATAACCTTTAGAGCTAGAAATCTCCTCTCCAGTTTCTAGATTCCATACCTTTATAGTATTATCCCGTGAACTAGATATTGCCTCTTTACCATCCGGTCTTACTGTCACAGCTTCTACCCAACTAGTATGACCTGTAAAGGCGTTTATTTTCTTTCGATTTCCTAAATCCCATATTTTTATAGTCTGGTCATATGAACCAGAAATTACTTGCTTGTTATCTGGTGTCAATGCTACAGCTTTTACAAAGCTAGTATGACCAGTTAAAGTTAGTAATTCCTCTCCATCTTCCAGATTAAAAACTTTGATAGTCTGATCGTATGAACCAGAAATCACCCGTTTGCCATCCTGTGTCAAGACGACAGAAGTTACCCTGCTCATATGACCAGTGAAGGTTAAAAGTTCCTCTCGATTCTCCAGATTCCAAACTTTAAGAGTCTGGTCATATGACCCA
>DATNQL010000792.1:0-3845 GCA_036704025.1 Stenomitos sp. | reverse complement strand
TTGGGCATCCTGGAACTTTAAGAAACAGGAATTATACACGCTTTTGAGGGCAGATTGGACACATTCTGGAGGTACAATATCCGGCAAACCTAATAACTGGGCATAAAATTGACCACACAGTTGGTCTGTCATCACGATATCTGAACCGCTCTCACTATCGAGCCGATAGTATTGACCATTCCAGAGTTTTTCTTGATAAATAGGTTGGGATTGTTCCAACCATTGGCGATAGAGTTCAAGGGTTTCTTGGATGGATTCCGGTTCAGGAACTTCGATGAGTTCGGATACGGGAGGATAATGGTTCAGCAGAGTTTCACCCATGGCGATTGCAGCTTCTAAGGCGGCCAACCACAACCCACCACAGTAGGCACTGATTCCTTGTAACCGCCAGTCGTCAAAGGTTTGATCGGGTGCCCCAGAGTTTTCCGGAATCCCGTCTCCGTCTTGGTCAAAGGTTTTGAGGTAAGCTAACGTCTTGACGACGCTCGACCAACACTCCCATAAGAATTCGGTATCATTAGCTCCCGTAAGGACAAAATCGCGATAAACCTGCAAGACAAAATCACAGGGTAAATCTTTCCACTGGTTGCAATCTTGGTAGCTGGTATAATTCGTCTTTTCCCACGGATGCTCGTTGGGTGCACCCAAATCGTGGGGTGTGGCATCGGCGGCTTTACGGATGGCTTGTGCCTGGTTATAACCGATGATTCGCGGTGTATTGTCACCGGTAGGGATGGCGCGGGCAAAGGCTTCTAGTACAGCTTTATCCAGTCGAGGCCAAAGCATCGCTAGAGCAAAGGAACCATACAGCCGCACATCCAGGCTTTCATACCAGCGATAATCTAAACATTCGAGAACACCAAACTGACCAATCGGGTCGCGGTCATCTGCTGCCGTCCACAGAGTCCCCCCATCCGCCAGCAGGTACAGTTCATTAAACAGAGCCATCTTAAACCAATGGGGTAAATCCTCACGCTTTAAGATGGGTTCCTGCCAAGATTGTATTTTCTCCTTCCACAAGTCAGCGTGCTTGAGGGCAGTACGGACAATAGACCAGGCGTTGTTGCCTGTACGACCGAAAAAATCGGTGTAGCGTCGGTAGTAATTGACTCCTGGGGAAAACTCTGTGACGGGGAAATCCCAAGCGAGGATAAAGGGAATTTTACGGGTTCTACCTGGACGAATGGTAAACCGAATGGCGATCGCAGCCGCAATTTGTTCTCCTGGTGCGGCGGCTGTCTCATCCTGCGTATCTGACAAACTGCCATCGGTCGCGAAGGATTGCCAAACCTCCGCCCCGTTGCCCGCCGGGTTCCAGCGAGTGTGGTAAAACACTTCCATACTAGGATTGGTGACTGTGGCAAAGCACAGTTGCCCTTCCCCTTCCTGAATCTCGGATGCGCCTCGAAAATCGGCTACCGCTTCGCTATCATGCAGCCTCACCCGGTCTAAAATGCATCCTACCCGGAAATTATCCACAATCCACTGATTGTAACTTCCTGTGCTTTCGCCCCAGCGCGGCTGGTACTCATACACCGGACTACCATCATCCCGCACTTGTATCTGTGGAGTTTTAATGGCATTGGTAAACCAGCCCACCATATTCTGCCAAGTCAGCATAATGCTGAGGGTAATGGGGGCATCGGTGGGATTGTGTGCTGTCCACTCGAACACCGCTACCGGGTAACTGGTTTCCTGATAACACCCCGCCCAAATCGGGGAAAACTGCTCACAAGTTAGTTCAGTTTGAAAAACATTTTCATAGGTAAACCAACTTTGAGGATATAACGCCTGATAAGTCCCCGTATGGCCTTTTGCCTGTTGCGAAGCTGGATACCATTGCCACGCGCTAAGACTACCATCCTCTGGTGGTTCGGTACACAGAGCATAAGCTTGCTTGGGTGCGTTTTCTGACTGCTCAAAGACACTAAACTGACAAGCCGGGAGGCTTTTAAAGGAATGCTCTCCCCCATCCAAGTGCCATAAATTAAAGTCGCCTCGTGGAGAACGACCGATACAACCGGCCCCAAACCCCCCAAGGGGCATACCATGCCAGGGGCCATCGTCGAGATTACTGGCGTAGCGGACGGTGTAGGGGTTGTCCCAGCCAAGACCAATGGGACGCTGCCAGCTACACTCAGGGATTTTTGGGCGGGATGGTTGGTAGATCATGCCCTGATTTTACCGAGATTAGGGTCACACGGTTTACCTCCAAGCCCCATTCTCTACGACTAATGAACTTTGGCTGAACACAAGTCATGATACTGTTTTTTGATATCCTCAATGGTTCTACGCAAGCCCTCAGCATGAAGCCAACCAACAAAGCCCCCATAGAGGCATTGTCCTTCGTTGTTACCAATAAAGACATGCTCGACTTGTAAAGGATTTCTCCAGGTACGAATTGTAATTCCGTTGTGGAACCTTATATAAGCTCTTGATTGGTAGAAATCTCGTCGATGTGCATCAGTGATGCCAGGAACTAACCGTATCTGCTGAATTAATAGACTACTGAAATTGGTTTCTTGCTCATCTACAGCTATTTGTGGGTTAGTCCAAAAATTTTGAATGGTTGCCGCAACCTCTGGGTGATTTTTGAGAACAGCATGAGATAAAGCGGGTAAACAGATAAACTGCTTGGCTCGTGAAAACTTGGTCGTTTCTATGGTAATTGTGCCGTCGCTGCCATGATCAATATCGCCAGCGATTATCAATGTAGGAATGGCTGTGGCAATTAACTCAGCCATCTCCCGACGATTGATGCCTAAATCGCGTGCCATACCGATGCCGATTCCCAGAGGGTCGAAAATTCGTGCTAAATCTGCACCACCAATGGGAGAAGCAATGAGTACTAATGAGTGTACCTGCGACCACCATTCCGGGTGACGGCTGAGAACTTCTAGCCAGATTAAGCCACCCATAGAATGACCGATAATTCTGATAGGTGTCCTGGGATATCTGGCAATGGTCTCTAGGAAAAGTTGTTCTAATTTATGAATCAGGGGGGAAATCCTGATCCAGGTTTTTATCCAGCCTAAGTCTGGTGCCACAATTAGAGTTTTTGGTGTGGCAAGAGAACGCGCTAGGGAAGCGATCGCCTTACTGTCATCGGCCCATCCGTGTTGGGCAAATAAAACAAAATCAGGGGAATTAATCACAGCCCTTGAGTCCAAAACGATTAGAGTGTATTTGGATTTTTATTGTAGGAAGTGCCATCACTCAATAGTTAGATAGTTGGACGCTTTAACGAGTGTCTCAAGGGTTAATGAAAGAAGTCTCCAGCTTCAAGCATAGCAAAAACCAGAGTGGGTTCTACTCATTCTGGTGAATTAATTTCAGACTAGGAAGGTGCCAATAAGGCCTAAATCCGCATCACTGACAACTAATAACTCAAATCTCTTGAATGCAAAAGTATGATTCTAAACGGTGATTTTTATCCGATACTATTGATTAGACCATAACAAAGGTTTCTCTGCCACAATCTTTCATCGCATTGTATTGATCCGGCTCAATTGCTCCCTGCTCTCGTCAGGTCTGGTGCCGCACTCTTTGCTTCATAAGCATTCACCTTATTATTTAGCTCTCGAATGCGACGAGACAGCAGACGAATAATATTAATCGCAATTCCCGGCGTCTCATCGATCGCATCATACAGTTGTAACTGCGTCAGCATCAAACATTCACAAGGTTCTATCGTCGTTACGGAAGCGGAACGGGGTTCGGCATCGAATAACGACATCTCCCCGAAACAGGCTCCTTCCTTGAGTTGCGCTAAATCGCGATCGCCGATGTGAACTCGGACTAACCCTTTGACCACAATATAAAGCGATCGCCCCTCCTGTCCTTGG
>DATNQL010000791.1:0-4229 GCA_036704025.1 Stenomitos sp. | reverse complement strand
GGACTCAGATTGCTGTGTACTTTCACGCTCAAGACTCAGCTTAATTATTCAGGTTGAAGTTTAGAAAATGCTTACTTATAAAAGCAAAAATGCCATGTGTAAAAACATAAGCTCTGGAAATAATAGTTTCTTTTTCGGTTTTTCAGGTTCATCAATTTTCTGGCAATTGTTTGTTTTCTTGGTTTTGATATCAAAAGCTCAAGCGGCTGGTTACGATGAACCAATCCCATCTGGTTCTTCACCCTCACTCACAACACCTAATGAACGATTACGTGTTCTCTCCCTTTTGAATTGGGACAAGTGGGAAAAACCCTACTGGCTTAATAACAACATTTGTCGAGAAAGCCAGGGAAACATTATTTGTTTGTCTCCTCAAGTAGCTCGGAAAATTCGCTGGGAAGTTCCTTCGCGAAATGAATTTACAACTTCCACTTAATACCCAAATTATCTAAGGATAAAGCAACGATAATTGGGAATTTAAAACTCATAGCAATGGTAAAGGAGTTAATAGATTATGTCAAATAGTTTTGGGTTTGTTTTAGGTACATCGGCGGTCTTATCTTTGGTTATTGGAACCTCAGCGGTTCAAGCAGCTGAAACTTTTTCTGTAGACAACGTAGCCTTGAACACAAATTGGAACTTCAGACGTATTGATGGCAATCCCAGGATGTCAATCTATCAACGCAATGATAACGACCCCGACCAACAATTTGACAGATTGCCAGGGAATCGTGGCGGTACTCTTTTAAAACATCGTTCTACTGGGAGATGTTTAAATGCACATTACCTATCTAACGGCTCAGAAATTAATGTCTGGCCTTGCGATTCTAATGACCCCGATCAAAACTGGAATTTAGATAGTGTTAGTGATGGTCGGATTTTGATTAAAAGAACTGGCACAAATCTCTGTGTAGATACCCCAACACGAGACAATGCTGGCAAAGTTCATCTATGGACTTGTGATGGTAATAATCCCAACCAGCGGTGGCTTAGCAGTGCAGGTCAACCTGGGTCAATTGATATGCAAGGTCTTCAGCGGCTGCTGTTCGGAAATGTTGCCAGTACTGTTACATCACCTTACGGATACCAACGCTGCGATATTTGGCAAGGAATTTATGCGGAATGTAAGCATCCTGCACTTGATATAGCTGGACCAGTAAATACTTCTATCTACTCTCCAATAGAAGGGACAGTAATCAGGAGGAGCGACGACATTGGAGCCATTGGAATTTACAACCAAAAGTCAAACATTACCTTCTTTTTTGCTCACATGAATAGAACCGACGTTTCTGTGGGTAATACAGTAACCAAAGGTCAACAGGTAGGTATAGAAGGTACAAAAGGTTACATTACCGGACCTCACCTTCACTTTGAGGCTCGTCCTGGGAACCAGTATTACATGGCGACCAACATAAACCAAACTATTGACCCTCTAGCTGCGGTTAATCAAGCAAATCGATAAAGCAATCAAGTGATGATGATGGATTAGTTTGAGCGATCGCATTTCCCTTAAGAGGTGCGATCGCTCCTTATATCTCAGCAAGATTTAACTTGATTCCCTAGCGTTTACTTCTACTGGACAACCTTATGCAGACTTCTCTTTCTCTTTTTTCCCCTTGGGCTAGGCTGAAAAACTGTGAAATTAGCTGCGAGGAGGCTTTGAAGCTATTAGTAGACAAGCAAGGAATAGTAAGCCTTGACTTGCTAGATTCAGAAGTTAGTTCCCGCTTTTTTCGGGAAGTTTCTAATCGCAGTGCTTTGCCTCCTGTAATTCCTCTGCTACTGTGGCGTAACTGTTACTACTTGGGTAGCCCAGTTGCTCTCAACGAAGAAGGGATTAACAAACTAAGCGATCGCACTCTCACTGACATTAAAATTATTCCCATTGCTCAGAAGAGTTATCACGCCTGGTATCTCACCCAAACTTTCGATGTTAACAGCCTCAGCTCTGTAACGCTCATCAATCCTCTCACGGGTGAAACAGAAGCTGAAGACATCAGTGAAGTTACGCAACTCTATCTCAAAAAAGCTAACGACCAGATATCCCGAATTAAAACCCTCATTTCCGGTGCCCTACGCAACCGTGCTAGCGATATTCATCTGGAACCAACAACAGAAGGCTTAAGAGTCCGCTATCGCATCGACGGCATTTTGAGAGATATTACCATGCTCTCTCCTGATTTGAGCCGAAAGGCGGTCGTTGCCCTCAAAGTGATGTGCAACATGGACATCGCCGAAAGTCGCCGTCCCCAGGATGGACGAATTGCAGAGAACTATGCCTCCGCGACTGAAACAGAACTGGGACTGGATATGCGGGTGAGTACTCTCCCCTGTGTGGGTGGAGAGAAAGCTGTCATTCGCTTACTCCCCCGCGAAAATCCCTTTTCTAGTCTAGAAGACTTGGGATTTTCCCCAAAAAAGTTGGCGCTTTTCAAAAGATGGTTGCAGCAGCCACAAGGCATGATGATTATCACCGGTCCCACCGGTTCAGGGAAAACCAGTACCCTCTACAATGCGTTGCAATTCGTTGCGACAGAAAACGTCAATGTCGTCACGGTAGAAGATCCGGTGGAATACGTCTTGCCCCGCATTACCCAAATCCAAGTACATGAAGCAGCGGGGATGACGTTAGCCGCAGGGCTTAGAGCGATCTTACGCCAAGACCCGGACATTATTATGGTAGGGGAAATCCGGGACAGCGAAACGGCGGAGACGGCCATTCGCGCAGCCCTCACAGGGCATTTGGTGTTGACAACCTTACATACGAATGATGCGGTGAGTGCCATTCCCCGCCTCAAGGACCTCGGTCCCGACCCCGGTTTAGTCAGCGACGCGCTGTTGGGAATTGTTGCTCAGCGCTTAGTTCGCAAGGTTTGTCCCCACTGTGGGGAACCCTACACACCAACGGAAGCAGATTTGAGGAAGCTGGGTTTGCAGCTAGAAGAAGCAAATCCGCAAGCATGGCGTCGGGGGAGGGGTTGCTCTAATTGCTTTAATTCAGGTTACCTGGGGCGGGAAGCGATTGTGGAGTTCCTAAATGTTGATGATACGGTAAGGCAGCTAATTTACGAGGGAACGATGCTAGAGTTGCACCGCTACCTAGGCCAAATCAATTTTGAATCGTTTCGAGGGGCAGCGATTGAGAAGGTAACAAAAGGGGTAACTACACTGACAGAAGTGCTGCGAGTGTTGCCTCATAGCGCTTTAGTTCGCAAGTACTAGGTGAGTATTAATTCTCAATCAGTTAATAGCCCTGTCCATGTTCCGTTATCCCCTCTGGAAAAAATTGCTACTTCTGTTGAGGAATCGATCATGTCGTCACAAGCAAACGTTCCCAATTTAGCTGCCTCTAATTAGCACAGCAAAATACCAAACACGACACTTATTGAACATGAAATAGACGTATTGATAGGTTGGTTTATTCAAGTTTGTAACATTTTGTATGACCGTTGGACGTTGTTTGACTTGAGTTTCTACAGCGTCAATACGCTGATTGACCTTTACCTTTACCTCCTGTGTCAGTGTGGTAATGGATTGTGTAAGCGCTTCTAGATGCTTGATGATTGCGTTATCAACTTGAGGTTCAGGCTTGACCTCAATTGGAGGTTGAGGTAGGGAGAGGGAATCGAGAGCGTTGAGAATGTCTGTGGATGGCATACCTCTGACAAGAAGCTCTTGAATCTTTGCAGCAATATCAGAGGGTATGGGATTAGGGTCTTGGTCAATAGGCGTAGGCGGTTCAGGGTGTGCGGATTGGGTTTTAGGTCGGAAATTAAGGGGAGGGTCAAAAGCTTGAATCAGCACGTCTTCGATGGCAGAGAGGAGTGTGGGGTCAGAAGATTGAATCCATTCAAAGCGAGAGTCGCTGTGTCGGAGCTGGTAGGGAGGAATCCATTGGTTTGAGCGTACAGCACGGTCAATGTAGGTGATTTGGTGATCGGGAGCGATGGCTAAATAAATCCCACATTCCGCAGGTTGCTGATAGAGTCAGAGGGATTTTGGGCAAAGATGCCAACTGTAAGTGCATCAAATCAAACCATCAAGTTAGCGCAGTTGATAATAACGGAGAGCTGGAGCTCCTAAAAAGTTGAGAATATTGCATCGTTCGGGAGTCAGGTTGGTAATCTGCGTAACGCCATCAAGCGTCAGCAAATGCACCGACTGAAAACTCTGAAACACCCAACGCAGCGTGGGGCGCATTGTCAACTTGCCGACTTGATTTTTGATGC
>DATNQL010000790.1:0-8320 GCA_036704025.1 Stenomitos sp. | reverse complement strand
TTGTTAAATTTGAAATACTGAAATTCCAATCAAAGAACTTCAGCCCGCAGAAAAATCCTCCTACGAACAGAGCAATTCCGAGGATCACGCCACCGATAGCCAAAAGAATTTTTTTAGTCATTCACTTTCCTCATCTAACGTGTCGCGGCGTGACCTGCGCGGCGGGTGTTTGCCGCGACAGTGTCTACGCCGGTGTTGGCTATTCGTTCACAAAAAGAGCGAATATCAGCAGCAACACCGTCAGAAATGTCTGTACCACAAACTGGGTCCAGTATTGCTTTGGGTTATCTATGCGTTTAACTGCGCCAACTCCTCTAATGCCTATATCGTCAGTCAGTAGAGAACTAACTGTACTTATGAAGAATCCGGCAGAACCGATTGCTAAAATCTGTCTTTTGGATGGATTCCAACTGTTTGTTAAGATGAGGACTAGCGGTATCAAAAGCCCAACAATCGGCGTTATATAGAGTGCTTCACCTAGTTTCTGTTTCTTCGTTTTTGGCCGATCTGGCGAACGGGGAGATATTTCTGGCTTGGGTGATGGCTCAACCCACTCCAGAGTTAGCAGGGTTCTCTCATCAGGTTCATAGCCGCAGACGCAACGGCGACTACTTTCTTCGTTGTCATCAGCACCGCATTGGGGACATTTCCAATACATTCTTTTCCTTCTCGCCAACGGGGCCGAGGCGCAGTGGCGGCGCGGTTATCCGCGCCGACCGACTGCCGCCGAGTTGTTGGGAATCATTTTTGTGATGCCAAGCATCCCATTGGTTGACTCTGGTTCCACTTTTCTGCCATCACCATTACGTTCTTCTCAGAACAGTCTCGTATCTCGCCCTGTTGGCAAGCGAAAATTGCTGCTTTCAATTGATTGTTCGCTTCTTTGGCATTCTTCTGATGCCTTTCAATCAAAAACAGCCTCATGTGACCAAGCATTTTGTCAGCGTGATAGGTTCTTGCTGGGAAAATTAGTTCGTTCTTTCCTTTGTATTTATCAAGGAAATCGAGATAGGCATTTATCGCTTTCTTGGCGGATTCGCACGTCCCTTCTTTCAATTGAAGAACCATGCCGCCTTCGGAGGCCTGCAGTTCAACTACGCTTGCCGATGCACCGCCGGCGACCAAACCTTCCCTAAATCCCAAATAGAATCCAACTCCGAGTAAACAAACTCCACCAACAACGTAGCCAAGGCCTTTTAGATATTTACGTTTATCCATTTTTTCCTTCTTCCCAACGGTTCAAGGCGCCAGCGGCGGAGCGTTAGCGGAGACCGCTGTCGCCGCTGGTTGGTGCTCCGACTTTCTTGGACCTACTACAATTCTGACAAGTACTCCTTCCATTGTTCCTTTACGTAACCTACAAAATCATCTATCCCAGGGGCTCTGCAAACCTTGACCAATTCCTCTCCCATTTTAGTCAGCAGAACATTACCTATCATGAGCGAGTTATCGGTTTCATTTTTCATTGTTAACTTTAATGGGACTCCACAATAAGAAACTGTGAATTGTTTTGGTAGTTTGAGACGCGTGAAACCCGATAAAGAATCAAATCGGATTAACCCAATACTGTCCAAGTGAGTTAGGGTGTTAAAATTAAGACCTCTGTCGTTGTAGATAGCGGCTTGTGAATCAAATATCAATGGAGTGAACTTTCCAATGATCCAACCGAAACTACACAACGTTTGAAACAGTTCAGCGTCCTTCTTGTCTAAGTCACCAAGAAAATTCACTGTGCGTTTTGAGTATGTTCCGGGTGCATTGGCCTCGCCAGCTAATACCCTTGCCCAGAGGTCTTGCATTTCACCGTCTGATACTATTCGTGATTTTTCGAAAAAGTTAGTTACCCAATCATTTTCCATAGAACTCGGATCTGCGCCGTCTATTAGTTGGGGCAGCGCTTTGGTTGTAATTTCTTCTATGTTCTGCTGACGCTGGGCCTCTTCTTCAACAAATCTATGCATTGCGCGGCGATGCAGATCAGTTATTTCAATTTCAGTATGTGCTTTGATAATTGCTGCCTCTGCTTCGGCCTTTGCTATTCGCTTGATTTGAAAGGGTGCGAATATCCCTCCCACCGCCTCAGAAATTTTATTAATCAGCGTGTCTGCCGGCTTTGAAATATCCCCAAGGCTTACAATCGAATTTGATGTTCCTTCTGGCATTTAATCCTCCTCATCCACCAACGTCTCAAGGCACCAGCGGCGGAGCGTCAACGGAGACCGCTGTTGCCGCTGGTTGGCTTTATTTGCTACCTCGACGTCCAAACATCGGCCTTAACTCGTCCCACAGAGTATCTTCCAATGCCTGCATAGCATCTACGGTTGTCGTTTCTGGTAACTGCGAGAAACCGAGGCTTAAACCGAGGTCCGGGAAGTCTCCAGCCCACCACGCCAAATTTAATGCGAAGGTTGCCTTTGCACCGTACCCAAGATGCTCTTTCATTCGTTTTAGTAGGTCTGAAGAACTTCCGACATAAAGACAGCTTGACTCATGAGGATTAAGTCTCGCGTATGCTCTCCCTGAATCTCCGCCCCTTGTTTCGGAAAAGGACCTCCTGAGATCAGAAAGGTTGGAGTTGCCAATAACCGACAAGTAATAAATGTACTTGCCTCCTCTCTTGATGTGTCTTCTCAGATTCAAAATCAGATTTTCATGGTTTTCTAAAACATCTCTGATTGTGAATTCAGACCTAATCTCAGGATTCGGATGAAGCCCCGCTACTTGATCAGCAAGCTTGACAAGGCGATCCTTTGCTCGTATTCCAAGGTCGGTTATCATCTTTTTCCTCTTCGAGCCAACGGCTGAGAGTTGACCGGTATCAGGCCGGTCTGACGCTTTGTTGGCAGTTTTTCAAGAGACCTGAGGAAGCTGAGTTAGTATCAGGTAATCTCCCCACTTGAAAGATTCGTCACAGAAGTACTTAACTTTGTCTACCTTTATAATTCTATCTCCGCTTTTCCAGCGTACGCACCAATCTTTATCTGCTGGATGAATTATTGGTTTATCAAGTATCGTTGTGCCTTTGACAGTAAATATGGGCCAACTCCATTTTGGCTCTCGCCCTTCAGATGCCCACGGTTCACAGTCAAACAATTCGATTATGTTTTTTGATATATTGTGGAGGTATTTCTGATTCTGAATTTGACATGTTGGGCGAAACATTCTTATGGGCTTATTGTACTTAGAGTAACCTTGTAATATTTCGCTTGGAACCTTACAAAACTCCATGTGCCGCCAGAAGCTTTCCGAGTTTTTTGGCTCGCACTCTAGATCTACAACTCGGACGCCGCGTTTTGCTAATGCCTGTAAACAGTTCTCAACTAGAAACCTGCCTGCTCCAGATCCGCGATATGATGGGCAAACTTCAGCTATTTCTATTCTGGCAGTACACCTATGCGTTGTATATACAGCAAATCCTATTGCCCTGTTTTTGGCGGTCACACAGAAGACATCTTTGTCAACAAAGGCCTTATTGATAACGGTAATGTTACAGTAAAAGCCACATTCGCTACTTTCACTCTCTTCTCTTAACCAACAAGTAATTTCCTTCAATCTGCCCATTCTAGGGGTTGCAACGAATTGAAACCTCATTTTGGTTCTTCCTATTTCTTATTTGCCAACGTCGGAGGGGCGCACCAGCGCGCTAGCGCCTGCGTGCCGCCGCCAGGTTGAACATGGGTGCTAGATCAGCATTTCCTTTATGCTTTCCCAAAGCTGCACTAGGTCAGCTGAGGTCGAGACAAGTGCAGTAATGGTTGAAATGGTATTTTTCAATACTGACTTATTGCGCTTATCTTCAGGCTTGGCATATTGGTCCGCCACGTACGAAATATTGTCAATTGCCTCACTTTTTCCCTCCTCTGCCATAGAGGATTGCAGTATTGCTTTTGATAAATTTGATAGCTCGTATGCGAGATCCTTGTTTAGGGCACCTAAGAATTGGATGTTTTGGTTCAAGGACTCAATATTGCCCGTGTTGATCACACCGATGCTGCTGTTTTCGATCCGTATATTGTTCATGATAGACTGCCTCCTAATCGTTTCAGCGAAAGCATTAATGTTGTATCGAGGTGTCGAAGGTCCCCACGGCGCAATCGTATCCATCTCCTCTGCTGCCATGTTCGCCTGCATCATTGCTGTAAGTAGTTCTTGATTTTGAAGGATCTTCAGGCGCTCATAGCAATCAATGCATAGCCCCATATTATTGATATGAACCTTGAATCCCTTCCCGCACTGTCCGCATTGATACATGACCATCTTCCTTTTTGTTGTTCAACGGGGTTGAGGCTGACCCGCCCTCGGCGGGTCTTGCCGATGGTTGAACATCAAATTTTCTCTTAAATAAACCACGTCCTATTCGGACGGCTACAGTCGACCCCAACAAAACCCATTTCTGCAAGTATCGGAATCACATACGTGCTGACCATAATGTTGACCCCGTTTGCATCCCTGATAGCTCTGCACAAAGGGCTGGCCAGTTCGTAAACTTTATTCGAGCCTATTTTAACTTTGGAAGCAGCCGAATGGTTGTGCGATCTCAAATAAGCAAGTGCTGCCAAAAAAGCCGCTCTGTTTATGCCTATCTCAGTTTCGCCTTCAGTTTTTATGGTGATTTTTTCCGAAGTAGTATTTGAAATTTCGAAGGATTTTCTTTGGGATGGAGTGGATAGAATTTGACCCTGCTGCAAAGCGTCCCACCTACCGGATAACGCATCTCCGTTGGCTACATTCACACTTTCCTCCTCATAAGTTTTAGCCTACTGCTCTTGGATTGATTTTTCCTTTTTTTACATTGGCCGATGACTATTTGATCTTACAAACCTTCTTCGCTTTCACTCCCCCTGGGCAATCGTGCCCGAAGACGTGGCAAGAAAGTTCGCCACGCTCCTCTTGAATAGGGAATAGTTCAATACAGTGCTCCCAAGCACACGTCAATCCTTGCTTTGCATAGTCTTTGTTTGGTTTGAAGTTGACTGAGTAGCCAAACGAAAAGCTATTGTCTAGGCGTTCTGCTAGGCCAATTATTTCCTCAGCCTCTGCTTTTGATACATCAGCACCGTGAACTGCCTTGTTCGCACTGTTACATATTGTCTGTAATGCTTCTTGCTGTTCTTCTGAAAGCATTTGAGCTTGATAAAGAGTATTTATACTGTCACGCAAGGATTTTGGTTTAGAACTAGCATCTATTTTAGCCACAGCTGCTGTTAGGACACGCTCAATTTCTATCCTGAGAGCAGCTAATGCTAGATTTGGATCTGAGCCAAGCAGCTGTCTAGCGGTTTCAGTGGTAAATGTCTTGAACTCAACTTCCTTTTTGCCTTGTTTGCTTGATATTTCTTTCGCCTTTGCCTCAGATTTTTCAACGAGTTTTGTCGCTCTCTTAATGTCCTCTTTGAAGTTAAACTCTGCACCGAACCACTTCGCCTTTTTTAAGAAGGGAGATAATAACGGAATAGCCAGCAAAAAAAGTAGCCCCATCGAAAACGTGTCCAACACAAATGCTGTTGGCCAGAATCCGTGAATAAAAACTATTGAAATGATAACTATAAATGCAAGCCATTGCATAAATATCACGTAGCGATCTCCTTTATTACTCATGTTCAACTCGTTAATCAACGGTTTTCCTATATAAGAAACTTGTTACCTATATAGGAGGTTTGTTTCTTATATAAGAAGCATCTATTGGTTTCCTATATTGGATGTTTATGCATGCGTCATTTATTCAAAATTTCTTCTGGGATCCGCTTCTCCAGCTTTGTGCCACGTATCAGACGGTACGGCGCATACCACAATTTTTCCTCTGGACTCCACCGTGCCCTGATCTTTCGCAACTGTTCACGAAGTTCTGTTTCGTCGTAACTTACCAGCACCGGGACTACGTCTCCATCCTTGAAACGGGGCAGCTTCAACGCCTTTTCCTCAACAATAATTTCGACTGTTTTGAGGCGGACCCCCCGGTGCTTATCATAGCGGTAGCGTACGCAAACTAGTGAAGTACCATATTGCTCCAGTAGCCGCCGTGTCCCTTTTTGTCCCGGTTTCAGATGGCATTGTGTTTTCATGTCCCTCAGCATCGGCCCTCACCATGTGCAGCATTGACGTACAGAAAAATTGTCGGCACTATACGTCAATTTCCAATCCTCTGTAAATTGATTTTAACGAAAAGGATCTGCTCCATGATCCAGCCTGCAGGTCAGCTTGTTTCTGAGTATCGAAGGTATCTTGGCGCCAGAGGCGTCAAAAGAGAGTTGCGGTCTGACTATCTGAAATGGTTCCGTTATTTTCTCGATTTTTGCGAGAAATACCAGGTCGAGGGGGATGCGTCGGAGCGATGGCGCCAGTTCAACAATAAGCTGAAAAACAAAGGGCAATTGGAAGCTCAGCGCCGTCAGGCCCACCATGCGGTCACACTTTATTTTGCACTGCTCAAAGAAGATGTTTCCTGTCCCCGCATTGACACTGCCTCTAACGATGCAGCAGATCCTGCCGGAGAGCAGGAACCACCGTCGGCGCCGATTCAATCGGTGCAAACCGTTCGCAGGTCCTACTATTCCGAAGCCGGTTACCAGGAGAAATCCGATTCGCCGGAATGGGATGCCGTAATGGCGGCGATGGCTAATGAGATCAAGGTGCGGCATTATTCCCGCAAAACTTTGAAAACCTATGCCAACTGGTCGCGGCAGTTTCAGCGTTTCCTGAGGAACAAGCCGCCACATGATTTGACCGGCGATGACGTGAAGGCATACCTGACGTATCTTGCTGTTGAATGCCATGTGGCTTCTACAACCCAGAACCAGGCGTTCAATTCGCTGCTGTTCTTCTACCGTCATGGTCTGAAACGGGAGTTTGGCGAACTGAAGGATGTGCCGCGGGCCAAGAAGTCCCGCTATGTGCCGATGGTGCTCTCACGTGAGGAGATCGATGCCATTTTGGCCCAACTCTCCTACCCATTCGATCTGGTGGTGAAGCTGCTGTTCGGTTGCGGGTTGCGGCAGTTCGAGTGTTTGCAGTTGCGGGTGGGTGATTTTAATTTTGACGCCGGTAAGCTGACGATACACGGCAAGGGGAAAAAGGACCGGACGGTACCGATACCGGCGGCGATCCTGTCGGAACTAAAAGCACAGATACGGACAGTCGGTGAGTTGCATGAACGGGATCTAGCGGCGGGATACGACGGGGTTTTTCTGGATGATGCGGTGGAGCGGAAATACCCCAAGGCGCCGAAGGAGTTTATGCACCAGTGGCTTTTCCCGCAGAAGAACCTGACGCTTGTGCAGGAGACGGGACAGCGGCGGCGCTGGCATCTGCACGAATCAGAACTGCAGGAGGCGCTCTATCCGGCGGTGCGCGCGGCAAAAATCCCCAAGCGAGTCACCTCCCACACCTTTCGCCATTCCTTTGCCACTCATCTGCTCCAGGCGGGATATGACATCCGTGTCATCCAGACGCTACTTGGGCACGGCAGTCTGAAGACCACCATGATCTACACCCATTGCGTCCCGGTCAGGACGGTGAAGGAAGCGGCCAGCCCGCTGGACTTTGTTTGAGACGAGGGAATGGACAGGGGCGGGTGAAAGCCCGTAACATACCGTCTACACCAACAGCGTCAGGGGCTGCTCCAGAATCTCGCGCAGGCGCTTGAGGAACTGGGCCGCGTAGGCGCCGTCCACGGAGCGGTGGTCGGCCGCAAGGGTGACCGGCAACGTCACCGCCACCGCCAGCTGGCCGTTACGCACCACCGGACGTTCGGCCACGCTCCCCAGGGCCAGCACCCCGACCTGCCCCGGCATGATCAGCGCGTTGAAGTGCTCCACCCCGTACATCCCCAGGTTGGAGATCGTAAAGCCGCCGCCGCTCATCTCCTCGGCCGTCAGATGTCCGCTGCGGGCCCGTTCGGCCAGCCGGACCGCCTCGGCTTCGATCTCGGCGGGAGTGCGGCGCTGGCAGTCATGGACGACCGGCACCAGCAGGCCGTCCGGCAGGGCGACGGCAAAGCCGATGTTGATGGAGCCTTGCCCTTCGGTAGCCAGCAACCGGGGAAACTCCTGCAGTACCAGGCTGCAGCCCTTGATCACCAGCGACTGGTAGCCGACCCGCTTATCCCCCCCCTTGAGCTCCCTGACCACCTCCCGGCAGGCCTGCATGTCGATCTCGACAGTGAGGTTGAAGTGGGGGATTTCCTGCCAGGAGCGGCTGACGGTGGCGGCAATGGCCTGCCTCATGCCGCGGCCGGCCGGTGCGGCGGCAGGAGCGGGTTCCGGTGCGGCTTGAATGGCAGGCGGTTGGGTGAATGCAGTAGCCGGTTGTTTTGTCGGCGCAG
>DATNQL010000789.1:0-16852 GCA_036704025.1 Stenomitos sp. | reverse complement strand
AATCAGAGGCATGGGAAAAGCGGGTACAGTACTAAAGCAGATTTTGGATGCCTACGGCATTAGCCAAAATAAATTGGCAGTGGCGATGGGAACTGGGCGTTCCAGTATTAACCGTTTGGTCAATGAAAATAGAGACCCATCCGGTGATGCAATCCTGGAAATTAGGAGGGGGCTTCTGAAAATTGACCCTGTGGCGGCAGAGGAGTTTATTCGGCTGTATCTGGATGATTCACTTGCGGATGAGGAGTAGTCGTAGAGGATAAGGAGTGCGATCGCGCTTTAATGATGTTCTGGTTGAAGATGCGATCAATCAGTATCCTGTTAGAGTGAGTATTTTCTCTACTGTGGGCGCGAATACCTATCCCAGTTAAGCTAAGGATAGTTGAATGAACCCAACTAGTTTTAAGTTGCTACAAAATATGCAGACAGAACTTAGTTCGCGTCCCCTCTATAACTTCGCACTTATTCCTAACATTAATCACAAGCTTTCCGAATTAGCCAAACTTGCCGAGCCAGAAGACTGGGAATATAAAAGAACTCTAAGCCCAAACCCTCTACCGATTCTTTTTAACTACATCCATTACACATTTAACAGACTTGAAGAGGAAGGTAAAATTGCTGTTTCAGCAGACAATAGATATGCCTGCTTTAATAGCGGCTTAGTCACAGCCAACCAAGAACCTATCTTTGTTTTCTTTACAAAGAACAAGAACTACCCAAAAGGCGATTCTCGTCCTTGGCACTTCGCTAAGTTCTGTCGCCAAGGTGAATATGAACTTAGCCGCTTTCATGTGCTACCAGCATTAGCCCACTATTTCGATGATCCTAGCTGTCTTGTTTTTGACATACGTTGTGAACTCCGTGTCAATATCGAGCATATTATTAATGAAAATAAAAGCCGTTTTCCTACTCCATATTGCGATAAGGACAATTATGAATTACAGAATCTTTTAAATGGTTCTATTGAGGGAGCAAAAAAGCGTGTACAACGCAACTATAAAGCTGCAATTCCTCAATATTATCGTGGTAAAGTACAGCTTCTGCTTCCGCTTTGCATTTCAAGACCAAGTTGTGCAGATTTAGCCTTGGTGGTGGAGCGTTGCACTATCGAAAATGCTAATAATTTATACAGAGCTTCAACTTGCTTAACTCTTGATATGGCTTACAATAATGCGCGACAGTTAGCACGACCTGACCGTGACTGGTTGCAACCTTAAAATAACAAGTAGGGTGGGCAATGCTCACCCTGTCCTCTCGGCTATAATCCTCCTCGTGCTAAAATCTTAGTTCAATACTTACTTAAGAGTCTTCAGTGGAATTAAAAAAAACTATTTGATTTAGATCTTCGGTAAAATCAGATGTGTAAGCATCTTCAGGTTTAAATGCTGTTTTAGGATTAAAGCTTACTTTTTCCGTCTCTAGTTTACTAGTTTCTGTTTTTTCTGAAGGTTTATTTGGTTGATTTTCCCTTTCTGAGGACGAGTTACTTTGAGTTGCACTCATCAAGAACCTCCTAGTTTTGAAGATTACAAATCCAATATAGCATTGAGCTATGGATACTTAGATAAGTCAGTAACAGAAGTAAAGAGTAACATTGACACTATTAATACTAGATTAGGTTTGATAGTTGGATTGGATGCTACTTTTATACGATTTTCGTCTGGATTGCCTGACCAAACTGTAACCATTGCTTCAGTTACAGATAATTTCCTAGCTTGCTACTCTTGTTTGATACTCAAAATTTTATTCTGTGCTTGTTTATCTACCTCTATAGGTATAGCTATGTGGGGCTTATTTCCTGTAAAGGTACGTACAACTCTTACTCCCACACAATTATTAGACAATGCTAATTCAGCTTCTGAAAATGATTATAAACTAGCTATAATTTATTTTTGGGATAAAATTATACCAGAGCTTTTGAAAGTCCGAGATAAAAAATCTAGTAGATTAAGATATGCTATTGGACTTTTTGCAGTAGCTGCATCTATATCAGCCTTAGACGTGATTATTGCATCCGTCTTTAAGACTTAAGTTGAACCGATATTTTAGCCCTCACCCAATCTCGAAAGGATTTCAGCAATGCAATTTCCCCAGAAATTTTACTCTGCTCAATAAATCGACTCATATCTATTATCGATACGACGGGAAATGCAACACTAAATTCACATTCAATATATTCCGCCTCTAGTAGCTCATAGAACTTCAAAACTCGCCCGTTATATCTCCAAAGTTCAGGAACACCTAACGCTGAGTAAATCCCAAATTTGTTAACAGAACTGCTCGTAATGTCAATTTCAATTGCCAAATCAGGTGGCGGCGCGGTTTCTAAATCGAGTTCTTGCCTACCTCTGACAGCTAGCTCATTTTGAATGTAGTAGCAGTTATCAGGTTCTATTCCTCGCTTGGCTATTTTCCGCTTTAGCGTTGTAGAACCAGCACTTTTGATTTCAATTCCTAATTCTTCAGCTAACGCAACAACAAAGCGATCAAACTGAATTTTAGGGTTTTCGTGTTCGTAAAGGGGAGTCATGATTTCCAAAATGCCGCAGTCATAAGCAAACCGTGAACCTCTATCTTCACCTGTCTCTTTCAGTAAGGTTTCAAAGGTTTCCCAACTAATATTGTGAAGTACGGTTCTTTGTTCGGCTGGGATTGAGGTAGCAATCATATTGATATAATTTTTAAAACTGAAATCTTACACCTCTCGTGCTTACCTGCCAGGGAATTAATTCCCTGGCTAACTGCTAAAGTCCTCTTAAGAGGACTAAACGCTGACTATACAAAGATTTCAGTCCACTTTAGTGGACTTTTTGTATTAGCCCGGAAATTGATTTCCGGGCGGGGCGAGGTAGTTTACAGAGAATGGTGCAAGGTGTGAATAGACATTAAAGGGTGAGCAATGCCCACCCTACTAAGATAACAAGATTCTACAGTTTCTTTTTATCCCAAAATGCTACCGAAAAAGTCCATCGTCTCCTTCATCGCATTAATAAAAGCGTCAATGTCTTCACGAGTATTGTAAAAATACAAACTTGCCCGTGCTGTACCTGCTACACCCAAAATTCGGTGCAAGGGTTGTGTACAGTGATGTCCTGAACGAATGGCAACGCCTTCTTGATCCAAAAGTGCAGACACATCGCTAGAGTCAAGTCCTTCAACTGTAAACGATGCCAATGCCGCCCTACCTTTTCCATTGGCAGTGGGTTGCGGGCCATATACTTTTAGATCGGGAATACTGCGTAATTTCTCGAACAGATAGGCGGTTAGTTCTTCCTCATAAGCATGGATTTTGTCCATACCGATTCCCATGAGATAGTCTACCGCCGCACCCAGTGCGATCGCTTCCCCAATTGCCGGTGTTCCTGCTTCAAATTTATGGGGCAACTCTGCATACGTCGAGTGATCGAGGTAAACTTCCGAAATCATCTCGCCGCCACCCATAAACGGAGGCATTGCCTCTAGCAAATCAAGTTTGCCATACAAAAAACCAATCCCCGTGGGCGCACACATTTTGTGTCCGGATGCGACTAACCAATCACAGTCCATAGCCTGGACATCAATGGGCATGTGGGGCACACTCTGACAAGCGTCGATCAGTACCTTTGCTCCATGACGATGCGCGATCGCAATTATCTCTTCCACCGGGTTAATACAACCCAATGTATTCGAGACATGCACCACACTCACCAGTTTGGTTTTATCCGAAATCAACTGCTGGAACTGCTCTAAGTTAAACTCTTGCGTGTCCGTGAGTCCCACATACTTGATTACAGCACCCGTCCGCTGAGCCATCAACTGCCAGGGAATGATGTTACTGTGGTGTTCCATCACCGAGAGGATAATCTCATCTCCCGGTTTCAAGATATTCAATCCCCAGCTATAAGCCACTAAATTAATCGCTTCACTGGCATTGCGGGTAAACACAATTTCTTGCCGCGAAGCCGCATTCACAAAACTGGCGACTTTATCCCTAGCGCCCTCATACGCCTCTGTCGATCTGACACTCAGGGTATGAGCGCCCCGATGGACATTCGCATTATCCTTTTCATAGTACTGGCGTAGAGCCTCTAACACGGCGAGTGGCTTTTGCGAAGTCGCCGCATTATCAAGATACACAAGGGGCTTTTCGTTGACTTCCTGGTGCAAAATGGGGAAGTCAGCGCGGACTGCATCGGCAATAGTTTTTTCTTTGGTGAACGTCATGTTGGGCACTGGGGATTGGAAGTGGGTAAGTCTGGCAAATGACTCAATCGGTGTAGGTAGGCAAAACCAAGATGATTCATTCGCTATAGGGGCATCTAGTTAGAACACAGAAGCCGGAAAGGCAATATCGTTTTTCATATAGAACCCGTTTTATCACTCAATACCGATTTAGTCATCTTAACTCTATTTACCTTCACCGACTTAATGACTGAAGACGGATGGCTAAAACGTTCTACAGGCAACACATCGAGTCAGCTTCTGACGCATCGACGCCACAGGAATGCTGCTGATAATCTCAGCCGCAAAGGCATCTAACAACAGTTCGCGAGCATTGGCGGCATTGATGCCACGGCTTTGTAGGTAGAATATGTCATCGGCATCTAGCTGGCTGACGGTGGCACCGTGGGCGCATTTAACTTGATCCGCCGTGATTTCCAGTTGGGGTTTAGTATCAACGCGAGCTTTTGACGATAGCAGTAAGTTGCGGTTCAACTGACTGGCGTTGGTAAATTGAGCCGTTTGTGGCACAAAAACCTTACCGTTGAATACGGCATGAGCGCGGTCATCGATAATACATTTGTGCAATTGGTTAGCCGTGCCATTGGGATGATTGAGTGCGATCGCACTATGGGTATCTGCTACCTGTTCACCCCCAATCAGCGTTAAACCATTTAAGGTGGTTTCCGTCCCCTCTCCAGTCTGGAAGACTTCTAAATGATGGCGAGACAGTTTTGAGCCGAAGGTGATGGCATTGCCGATGTAACGACTGTACCGAGATTGTGCGATCGCACTTTTCCCAATATGAAACGCGCCTTTACTCTCTTGATCAATCCGCGTATGGCTAACTTGTGCATTCTCCTCTAACACGATTTCTGTCACCGTATTAGTGAAGTAAATTTTTTGCACGTCGTTACCGCATTTGTAGTTGCGATACTCTTCAACTAACGTCAAATTACTTCCCGATTCTGCCACCACCAAACAACGGGGGAGAGAAACCGTTGGCGTCTTACTAACCGTTGAGATAAATAGCAGATGAACAGGCGTTTCTACCTGCTGATTCTTCGCCACCCAAACGACTGCCGCATCCGTCAAACTCGCCGTATTCAGAGCTGTAAATACCTCTGCCGAACCCGGTTGCTGCGCGAGATAGGTGCCAACTTTTGACCGATAAGCGACTGGCAATTGAGCCAAATTACTAACAACCAATCCCTCTGGTAAATCCGTCAGCACTGACAAATGAGACGCATACACCCCATTTACGAAGACTAATCGAATAGACGCTTCGGGTAGGGCAAACTCAGTCGCCACAGACTCAGCAATTTCAACCTGACTTTCAGGGGTTTGAAAGTTTACCTGTAATAGAGGTGATAAGTCCGTAAAACGCCATTCTTCATCCCGCTTAGTAGGGAAGCTGAGAGTCTTCACCCAACGCGCCGCGCGATCGCGTAATTGTTTCAATAAAGCCGTTGTTTCCGGCTCAATCGCTTGGATTGCTAGAGTTTGGCACTGATTTAATAAGCTCAGTAAATGGGCATCTTGACCCTCTAAGGTGGAGATTACCGCCAAATCCTCTAAATTAGGAATCGTACTGGGAGAAACTTGTACTGTCATCGCGCTCCCACCTCAGCTACGTTTTCCTCGACAACCCAATCATAACCCCGCTCTTCCAGCTCCAGCGCCAATTCTTTACCTCCCGTCATGAGAATCCGACCGGCTGCCATCACATGCACAAAATCCGGCTCAATATAATTCAAGAGACGCTGATAGTGAGTAATTAAAATAGTGGCGTTCTCTGGACTGGCGAGTTGGTTAACCCCGTCGGCAACAATCTTCAACGCATCGATATCCAAGCCAGAATCCGTCTCATCTAAAATAGCTAGTTTCGGTTCCAATAGTGCCATTTGCAGAATTTCATTCCGCTTCTTCTCGCCCCCAGAGAAACCTTCATTTAGACTGCGTTCTAGGAAGCTGGGATTCATCTTGACAACTTCCAACTTTTCCTGTATTAAATCTTCAAAATCAAAAGTATCAATTTCCTCTAATCCCTGATGCTTGAGGCGGGCATTGTAAGCCACACGCAAGAAATCTAAATTACTCACGCCTGGAATTTCCAAAGGATATTGAAACGCGAGGAAAACCCCAGCCAATGATCGTTCCTCCGGTTCCATTTCCAACAGACTTTGTCCTAAAAATGTCACCTCACCCCCCGTCACCTCATACGCCGGATGACCCGCTAAAACCTTAGAAAAAGTACTCTTCCCAGAGCCATTCGGCCCCATAATCGCGTGAACTTCTCCCGCCTTGACTTCCAGATTTAACCCCTTGAGAATCGAGTTACCATCGACATTCGCCGTTAAATCCCGAACCGACAAAATCATCTGACTATTTTCCTTAATCATCCTTACCTCAAAACTCCTCCGCGTTCCTCTGCGCTCCCTTTCGCGCTCCTCTGCGTTAAAAAAAACACAGAGGGATACAACATCCAATTAACCAACAGCACCTTCTAACTTCAGACTCAATAACTTATCCGCTTCAGCCGCAAATTCCATCGGCAGATTGTTGAAAACATCCTTACAGAAGCCGCTAACCATCATGGAGATAGCATCTTCTTCAGAAATTCCCCGTTGGGCGAAGTAGAATAATTGGTCTTCCCCAATCTTGGCGGTAGAGGCTTCATGCTCCACCTTTGCCGTATTATTTTCCACTTGAATGTAGGGGAACGTGTTGGCTTCGGCGGTACTTCCAATCAGCATGGAATCACACTGGGAATAATTCCGTGCGCCTTGGGCTTTGGGGCCAATTTTTACCAATCCCCGATAACTATTTTTGGAATTGCCAGCAGAAATTCCCTTTGAAATGATGGTACTACGGGTATTCTTGCCGATATGTACCATCTTGGTTCCAGTATCAGCTTGCTGTTTGTTATTCGTCAGCGCTACGGAGTAAAACTCACCAACCGAATTGTCCCCCACTAACACACAGCTAGGGTACTTCCAAGTAATAGCAGAACCTGTTTCCACCTGCGTCCAAGAAATCTTAGAATTGACCCCTTTGCACAAACCCCGCTTAGTGACAAAGTTGTAAATCCCACCTTTACCGTTTTCATCTCCCGCGTACCAGTTTTGGACGGTGGAGTATTTGATGTCGGCATTATCCAAAGCAACGAGTTCTACGACAGCGGCGTGAAGTTGATTGCTATCGTACATGGGCGCGGTACAGCCTTCTAAATAGCTGACCGAGCTGCCTTCTTCGGCGACAATCAGAGTACGCTCAAACTGTCCGGTGTCACCGCTATTAATCCGGAAGTAGGTGGATAGTTCCATCGGGCATTTGACGCCTTTGGGAACGAAGACAAAGGAACCATCGCTGAACACAGCGGCATTAAGTGCGGCGAAGTAGTTGTCTGCCACAGGGACAACGCTGCCGAGATACTTTTTGACTAACTCTGGGTGTTCTTGTAGCGCTTCAGAGATGGAACAGAAAATGACGCCTTCTTTGGCGAGTTTTTCTTTGAAAGTAGTGCCAATCGAGACACTGTCAAAAATGGCATCCACCGCCACGTTAGACAACCGTTTTTGCTCGGATAAGGGAATGCCTAACTTCTCGAAGGTTTCTAGCAGTGCAGGGTCAACGTCTTCCAGGCTATCCAGCTTTTTCTTCGCCTGTTTGGGTGCCGAGTAGTAGATGATGTCCTGGTAGTTGATAGGCGGATAGCTGACATGAGGCCAATCTGGCTCAGCCATCTTCAGCCATTGCTGATAAGCTTTGAGACGGAACTCCAGCATGAACTCTGGCTCGTTCTTTTTGGCAGAGATCAGGCGGATTACATCCTCATTAAGACCACGAGGAATGGTATCAGCCTCAATATCTGTGACAAAGCCGTACTTGTAGGGCTGGTTAACTAATTTTTTGACGGTGGCAGTCATTAGATTTCAGTGTTCTCTCGTGTTCTAAATAAATCGCTTAGGATCGGAGGTGGGTGGTAACAAGCACCCAGCTTTTAATCATGCCGTCTTAATACGCAGGAGCAGTAAAACAACATCTTTGTTGTTTAAGTCTATTGTACGATATATTAACAACAAGGATGTTGTCAAAGTCAAGCTGTACTTTTTCCCTCGCCCTCTTAGACAGATCGCCCTGAAACCCGATGACCACTACTCACCAGCCTTCTACAAAGCAGGACATCTTGCAGTATTTACTGAAACAAGAGCAGACGACGGCACAGGATTTAGCCGACGCTCTAGAGATTAGCCCACAAGCGATTCGGCGTCATCTGAAGGATTTAGAGGCAGAAGGATTAATTGAGTATAAATCGGTTCAGGTCGGAATGGGCCGTCCCCAGCATGTCTATCATTTGAGCCGTAAAGGGCGCGATCGCTTCCCCAATCGTTATGATGAATTTGCGGTTTCTTTGTTGGACACCCTGACGGAAACAGTAGGGCATGACCAGGTTAGCTCCATTTTACGGAAGCAGTGGGAGCGTAAAGCGCAGGAATACCGCAACAAGGTGGGCATCGGTTCTGTGCAAGAGCGGGTGGCGAAGCTTGTAGACATCCGCAAAAGTGAAGGGTACATGGCCGAGTGGCATGTTTTAGAAGCGAACAAGTTAAACAACAGCACTGAGCCTCAATTCATTTTAACCGAGCATAATTGTGCGATTTCCAATGTTGCCGAATCTTTTCCTAGTATATGTGGGCACGAATTGGAAATGTTTGCAGCTGTGTTGCCCGATTGTATAGTGGAGCGAACGCACTGGCTCAATCAGGGAGAGCATCAATGTGGTTATTTAATTAAATCACGGCATCAAACACTCTAGCCGCAGGGGTTAGAGAGGGTTGTTCAGCTTAACCGTCAGTTTGGTTTTTAGGGTTTCTTCTGTTGCCAAAACGCCAGCGTTTATAATTCTATAAAGTTGAGACTATTTAATATCAGTATTCATGGTGGAATCACAACAGCCAACCACACAATTTTTATCTCCAGAAGAGTCAGCGGATGTAGACAAAGCACTGTTGTCTTCTCCTGAAAAGTTTTTAACCCGATTAACGATTTCCTCTTTGCGGTTGTTGAAGCAAATCGCCCAAGATACAGGCGTTACGATTGAGGAGTTGACGCATCAGCAGGTGATTGACTGGTTTGAGAAGGATGGGAAGATTCGCCGAGAGCAAGGGGTAGAAGCGTCGTTTCTCAAGTGGTAGAGGTTCGAGTGGTAGAGGTTCGTTTGATGCTGGCGAGAGTCCTCACCCGTCGCTCCACTAGAGCGCTGTGGATGATCCAGTTTTTCCTATCGATTAGTTGTTGTCTTTTTTTACCATAAAATCAAAATTTATTTCATTTAATTCCAGGCTCGTCAAATTGAATCTTTAATAGAGGTAGAACAGCATTGAGTTGCTCGGTGTTAGCCTTGTTGCCGAGTTGGTGTGAGGATAGACCAACTTAGATGCTGTATGACTCTATGAAGGCTTTAAATCTATCTCACTATCTGTCATCCCTGGAAGGGAATGAAAGGAGGGGAAGCCCTATGAAACTGACGTTCAGAATGCTTCTCGTGAGTCTTGGTCTGGCTGCTTTTTTGAGTACTATATTCGCGAATCCTGCAATAGGTCATGCTCAGGAAAATAGCCAAAATCCCACCATTTATCGAAAAGCTAACCTGACCGATAATCCAGGTTTTAATGTACCCAGTGTGAGGATCAACAATAGTACAGATTTATGCAAAGCATTTCCAAAAATATTCTTTCCAGATCTCCCTGAACCACTAGAGCCATCAGATCTCAAAGAACTCTGTCAACGACCTCGACCAAACTGGGTTAGCAACGGTGAGGGTGGTTGTTACTATTTCCGTATTATTCACCAACTTGATTCTAATAATCAGTGCGAGGATGTTATTGTCGTCCAGCCTGAGAATGAGTTAAACGACCGTCTTAGTTTGCTAAATGCTGAGTTTTAGACTTTGATATCAGGTCATGTTGACAATCCTCGGACAGAATATGCATACGTCTTCAAAATCAATCGGAACACTTAGTGACTTTAACGGCTTGAAGTGCTTGGGATAAAAGTGCGATCGCTTTTTCTTTTTGTCCCGCTTTCGCACAATAATTGGCGATATTAGCTAAGGCGAAGACTTTGGGAGAGTCCTTCTCAGTTGCATCTAGGGTTTGGACGATGGCGATCGCGCGATCGTACTGAGCAATTCTGCCCAACTGGACTGCAATTTCCGCCAATCTCTGGGATTTCTCTTGACTATTTTCTATGGTTTGAGCAATCTGAAACGCCTGCTCTAAAGCCTGAGTCGCTTGCTCTTTGTTTCCGGCTTTTTCGTAATCCCTAGCGATTTTACTCAGCGCGTAAGCCTGAGTCTTGGCATTACTGATAGTTTGGGTTAGCTGAAGCACTTGATTGTAGGAATTAACTTTTGCAGAATTAATCGCTATCTCAGCTAAAGTTTGAGATTTCTTATCTTCATTATTGAGGGTTCGAGCCACCTGAATCGCTTGAGCAAACACCGAATCTGCAAATTCTTTTTTTCCGGCTTTCCCGTACACAACGGCAATATTAGCCAAAAATATCGCTTTTTTTTCATCATCCTGAACTTGGCTAACAATCTGAAGTGTTTGGGATGCAACTTTAACCGCTTGCTCTTGTTTTTCAGTATCTATATAGAGGAGAGAGATTTGAATGAATTGACTGATTTTTGTATCAGTATCTTCAATATTTCTTGCCGTCTTAACGGCCTGAGATAATATTGAATCTGATTTTTGATTCTGTCCGGATTTTGAATAGAGAAGAGTAATTTTACCTAAAATAATACTTTTCTGTAAGGCATTCTTCTCCGCATCGATCTTTTGAGCGGCTGAGAGTGCTTGTTGGTATTCTTCAGTTTTTTTGGCAATTTCGATCAATGCATTTGCTTTAGAAGTCTGAACTTCTATCGTGTTAGCTAACTGTCGCGCTTGATTGTATTCTCCTGCGGCTACATAGTAAGCAACAATTCGAGCTAAGGCTCGGCTTTTAGGGATATCATCGACAATTTTATTCGCAACCTTAATTCCTTGAGTGTAATCACCTAATCGTGCATAGTTAATGGCAATCTTCTCTAAGACAGTGTCTTTAACAAATGAGGTACCCCAAATTGCCTTAGTATCCTGTAAAGCTTGAGCTAAAACTTCAGTCGCTTTGTCTTTTTGCCCAACTCTTCCATACCTAGTTGCGATCAGTTCTAACGCCATCACTTTCTCAGGGGATGGTTCGATTTTATTAGCAACTTGAAGTGCTTGCTTAAAAAAAGTTTCGGCCTGTTTTTCCTGCCCTGCTATCGCAGATTGGAGAGCGATCTGACTCAAGACATCAGCTTTGCTCGTTAAAGTCGTGATTCTCTGAGCCGCTTTTAGGGCTTGGTCATTTTGTCCAACCAGTGAATAGGAAACAGCAATGTTAGCCAATGGGCTATTAAGACAATTTTTGTTACCCGAACAAGCTGAACACAGTGTACTGATTAAAAAAACAGTAGCCAGGAAGATTTGAAGTCTCATTTTTTTGGCGCTTTGGGCTACCTAAAAGATTTGAGTTGAGCGACAGAACACCTCAGGAGAGAGTTTTAAATAATACCCCTCAATCCATTTTCTTTAGTCATATACATTACACCATATTCACCCATGCTGTTGTAACCTTAAGTGAGATGTTAGAGGTGGATTACTGTGAGTCTAAAGCTGTATTTCTTGCGTCATGGGCAAACGGATTGTAGCCGAGTCAATGCTTTCTGTGGTTCTATCGATCCCGAACTTACACCAGAAGGATTAGAGATGGCAGAAGCTTTTGCCACTTCCTATCGTTCTATCCGTTGGGAAGCCATTGTTTGTAGTCCAATGGGACGAACTCTAGCAACAGCTAAACCTCTGTGTGAGGCGATGAGTTTGCAACCCGAATTGCGGGATGGTTTGAAAGAGATTAACTATGGTAAATGGGAAGGTAAGACGCCAGACGCGGTGAGTCGTGAATTTCATGATGACTACATTCGTTGGACAGCTGATCCGGCATGGTATCCACCTACGGGTGGGGAATTAGCGGTGGCAATTGCTCATCGTGCGTTACAAGTCATTGAAGAAATTAAACATCGGTTCCCTACCGGTAATGTTTTGATTGTTTCCCACAAAGCAACCATCCGCATTATGCTGTGTAGTCTGTTAGGAATTGATGTCGGACGTTTCCGTTTTCGTTTAGGATGTCCAGTCGGATCTGTGAGTATTGTTGAATTTGGTTCTCATGGCCCCTTACTTCATGCCTTAGCGGATCGAACTCATCTAACTCAACAGTTGCGATCATTACCGGGAACTTAAATGATTAGAGATATTAGATTGGGGAACCAGCAAATCCTTGATCATTTTTCCTGTCAGTAAACTTTAGCTCAATACGACTCATTTGGTTCATGATTCCTAATATCTCTACAATTCCGATTCAGCAATTGGCTTCAGGCGATCGCCTTTCTATTCAAATTTATAAATTCATCGGTACTAAACCTGGTAAAAAGGCATATTTACAATCCAATTTACATGGCGCTGAAATTGTTGGAAATGCTGTTATCCATCAGCTAATTGAGTTTTTGATTACATTGGATGATAGTCAGATTTCCGGAGAAATCTGGCTTGTCCCTGTCTGCAATCCATTAAGTACCAATCAGCGTACCCATTTTTTCTCCACTGGGCGTTTTAATGTCCATGATGGCAAAGACTGGAACCGAATTTTCTGGGATTATGAAAAAGAATGTGAGGATTTAGCACTCTTTGCAAAATCTCAAGTTGATTTGAGGCCGGATGTTATCCGGAAGAATTATTTAGAAAAAATCCAACTTAGTTTTAGTAAACAATTAGAAAAAATCCAATCTCCAAGTGGCGTGCCTTTTAGCGAACGTTACCGATATCAGTTGCAGTCTTTATGTTTAGATGCTAACTACCTAATTGATATCCATAGTTCAAGTAACCAAGCTATTGATTATCTATATTGCTTCGACAGTCGCGAAGAAAGTGCAAAGGCTTTTCTCCTCGATTATGTAATTTTAATGAATGAATATGATGGAGATGCCTTTGATGAAGCATTTATGAAACCGTGGTTGGCGTTGGAAAAGAACTTGGCACAGTTAGGGCGTGAACTTCAGTTTGACATTGAGTCATGGACATTGGAATTGGGTTCTGGGATGCAAATGAATCCAGAATCTGTGAACAAAGGTGTACTGGGTATTAAAAATTATCTGGCAAAAAAAGGCGTTTTAGAACTCCCCGATTTTCCTCTGGAAAGTACGGACGTTCATTCCATCAAGCTGACGAGCAAAAGTCAAATCAAAAAATACTATGCTCCGGCTGGAGGCATGATTCAATCGAGAGTTCTCCTAGGAAATTCAATTGAAGCAGGACAATTATTGTATCAATTACTTAGTTTTAATAAAACAGGCGAATTACCTCTTTTGATAGATGTTTTCGCTGAGGCAGATGGCTTGGTGTTTGATGTTTCGACTAATTATGGGGTGAATGAGGGAGAATATGTGCTTTCGGTAATGTAGATTAGCGGCTGTGAGTCAGTCCCAGTTTCTGACTAGACTGCGATGAAGAAAAACCAGGGTGGGAACATTCCGAACTCTCTGGAGTCAATCCCTAACAAGCGCTTATACTTTGGGGTGTAATTAATATGTTTATCTCCTCTGGCTGGCAGTCTAAAACGGCCTTAATCATGGCGTTCGGTATGACTTCCTTGGCGGCGATTCCAGCTATACTCGCGGCTCCAGTGACGGCTGCTGTCGAACCCTACATCATCGGGCAAACGTTTCCCTCCGAGCGAGTTACTATTCCCGCTGGGACTGTAATTCCTGTAGAGCTGGAGAAGGCGGAAAAAATCGTTGTAACTCCTGATGAAACCGCACCCGTAACCCTGCTGGTCGCCAGGGACATTCGCACAGATACAGGAACCCTTCTGATCCCGGCGGGCAGTAAGATTGAGGGAGAATTGCGACCTGTGAGTGCTGGAACACAATTTGTTGCCAAAGCTTTAACACTGAACAATAGTAGTCGGCGATTGCCGATACGTGCGACTTCTCAGGTGATTACAGAGAGGCAAATCATTAAAAAAGGAACTGATGTCGGTGAGATCCTCAAGGGAGCGGCTATTGGTGCAGCCGCTTCAGCCGTACTCGCAGAAATATTTGGAAGCATCGACTTTAAAGAAGTGTTAGGTGGCGCGGGACTCGGTGCGATCGCCGGATTACTTTTAGGAGGACGCCGAGAAACGGAAGTAATTGTGATTAACCCAGAAGAAGATTTGAGCCTGACGTTGCAGTCCGATTTATTGCTGTAAACGAGTTGCCTGATTTTCAGGCTCTAAATTCCACAGAGGGAGTTATACCGAGTTGCGTTCAAACATAGTAGTTGAGATAGACACCCAGACAGGGGGACGCTCCCGACGCGGAGAAATTCAATGTGCTACGTATGAATGCAACTGCGTATTAGGAGGCGCGATCGCGTCTGGAAATAGTTGGGGCACGACATTGCCGTGCCCTTGATTAGCTCGCGTTATCTAGCTTAGAACTTGGCTATTCTCAAGCTTAAGCATCGTCTAGGGCGGTAATGCCTGGAAGCTCCTTACCTTCGAGCAACTCTAAGCTAGCGCCGCCTCCTGTGGAAATGTGGCTCATTTGCTCAGCCACACCGACTTTTTCGACAGCCGCTACCGAGTCTCCACCACCAATGATTGTGGTTGCGCCTTGTTTGGTAAGACCTGCCATTGTATGGGCGATCGCTTCCGTTCCTACAGCAAATTTATCAAACTCAAACACACCCATTGGCCCATTCCAGATCACGGTCTTACAATCCGATAACGCATCTTGGAACACCTTCACAGAGTCAGGGCCAATATCCAAGCCCATCCATCCATCGGGGATTGAGTCAATACTGACGGTTTGGGAATTCGCATCCGGCGCAAAATTATCGGCAACGACAACATCAGTGGGCAATAGAAGGTCAACACCGCGTTCTTTGGCCTTCGCTTCCAAGGATTTTGCCAATTCTAGCTTGTCCTCTTCCACCAGTGACTTACCCACACTCAAGCCACGCGCTTTGTAGAAGGTAAAAATCATACCGCCACCAATCAGCAGCTTATCCACCTTATCCAGCAGCGTTTCAATTACGCCAATCTTACTCGAAACCTTAGAACCCCCGATAATTGCCGCTAAGGGCTTTTGAGGATTTTCAATGGCGCTTTGAAGATACTGGAGTTCTTTCTCAATCAAGTATCCCGCTACAGAAGGCTTCAGGTAATGAGTCACACCCTCCGTAGAGGCGTGAGCACGGTGCGCTGTGCCAAAGGCATCATTCACATAAACATCAGCCAACGAGGCTAACTGTTTCGTAAACTCTGGGTCATTTTTCTCTTCCCCAACATGAAAGCGGAGATTTTCCAATAACGCCACCTGACCATTTTCCATGCCAGCAATCTGAGCGGCAACCGCATCCCCAATACAGTCGTCACATTTGACGACCGTCTGACCGAGTAGTTCAGAGAGACGGTTAGCGACAGGCGTCAACCGCAAACTGTCTTTCACCTGTCCTTTGGGACGCCCTAAGTGGCTGCACAGAATCACCCTGGCATTCTTTTTGATTAAATCTTGAATCGTCGGTAACGCTGCACGGATACGAGTATCATCCGTGATTGTGCCACTCTCATCGAGGGGCACGTTCAGATCGGCTCGCACCAATACCCGTTTCCCGGCTAAATCTGACTCACTTAAATCTGCTACGGATTTTTTAGACACAGTAAATCTCCTAATTGCCTCTACCTGATGTTCTGTGCTCTTTCTTATTCAGTGTCTTAGGAATGAGCTGTTGAGGGCTGCCTTGTGGATTCAAATAGACACTACCTGAATCTCAAGCCAAAAAGTGCTTATTCTCAAACCGTTCTCAATTTTACAAAAATTAAGGACGAAAACCTAAGGAGTTTTGAGTGTATGAACAATCAGAGGCAAATGCGAGTCTCTGTCAGCTCGGTGATAAGATTGGGGTATGGTGAGTCGTTTTACTCCCTAGACCGCAAGATTCTATGCACTAGGTAGTACCTCGCGACCTTAACGACCTGTGGTAGTGTGAACGGTGTTCGCGTCCCGGAGATGCGTTGTAATGTTCAAAACAGTTTTATTTCCAGTTGATCAAAGCCGAGAAGCCCGCGAAGCGGCTGAAATCGTTTCCCATGTGGTGAAAAAGTACAGCAGTCGCTTAGTTCTGCTATCGGTTCTTGAAGAGTCTGACTCTGAAGAATCACCCAATCCAGAGGCGATGATGTCACCCGATGCCATTGCGGAACTGCTCAAAAGTGCCCAATCGCTCTTTGCCCAGCAAGGAATCACCGCCGACACCATAAGTCGTTCAGGAATGCCGGCTTTCACGATCTGCGATGTCGCCGACGAAATTGGAGCCGATTTAATTGTGATGGGCTGTCGGGGGTTGGGTTTAACTGACGAGGGCGCTGCGGAGAGTGTCACAAACCGAGTGATTAATTTATCTCCTTGCCCGGTTTTGGTTGTTCCTTAAGCGCTCTTACCAAGAATACGCTTGATTAAACCCGCCAAGGCAGATTGGACAAAATCATTGCCACTTGGCGGGTTAACTTTCTCTAA
>DATNQL010000788.1:0-3821 GCA_036704025.1 Stenomitos sp. | reverse complement strand
TGCCAAAGCTGTTGCCGTTCTGACGTTGTATTGTTGGGGATTAAAGTCCAATCGCTGACGGGTGCTGGTGCGAATGTGAGAATGTAATCGTCCTGATTCTCTTTGCAAAGTTTCCAGGATAGGCGTCGGGTTTGTTTGTGGCATTTGTATCCCTGTTGGCGCATGGTTGCACAGATTCTGTCGCCCTCTGTTTGAAGGCGAAGCCAGTCGGAGTGTTTCATTGTCAAAATCTGGGTAGTGTCTTCAAAAAGGGCGATCGCTGCGCTCTATTTAGCGATCGCCTGTAAGGAACTTTATTGACTGACGTATGTGAAAATCAGTCATTTTTATTTTATGTATGTAATAATCAAAAGTCAATATCACATTTACATATATGAGATAATTCAGGGATAGTTTATGGCAGAGCCAAAAAAGAATGACGAGCAAGCGCGGCAGACCGAAGTCAGCCAGGGAAAACGCGAAAAACGTATCGCTGATGATCACTCCGTTGGGGTGGACGCTTCTGCAATCTCAAGCGCAGCAACTGGGAATGACGAGATCAGAACTGGTGGAGCGATTCGCCAGAGGGGAGATTCAGGGGAACCTTTCAGAACTAGCAGAAGAACGATTTCTGGGGGAATCCTTCGCCAACTGATTGAGGAGAACGGCATTCAGTTGGCTCATTACAAGTCTGAAGTAGAAAGGCTGGAAAGAAGGCAGCGCCAGCTTGAAGAATTGTTTGAAGAGTTAAAGACAAAGACTGGCGAAGATATCGACGATGAAGATGGGGTTGAAGACGAGGAAGAGTAGGGCACGATCGCTATTTTACGATTTTCACTCAATCTCAAATACTCTAGTAGGACTTCAACAGGGTAATTTGACACAGAGTATGAGTAGGGAACACACGTTCACCAACATCAACGCCAAATTCCATGTGAAAGGGGATTTTAGACTTTCTCTTGGGTGATTTACTCAGGTAAAAACTGATCATCTATCACTTCTGCCAACCCATACGGACACTGTGCGGGAAAAGTCTCTAATGATAAACCCGTTTCAGCTTTGGCTTGTTTGACAGCTTCTGTGTAACACTCAGCAAAGATACTGCCAAGATATGGCTTAAGGCTGGGAGATTCTTTCAACGCTTTCTTGATACGCCGGCGATGCTCGACAATACTACCTTCCCAACTGCCGCTTCTGTGTTCAGATTGGTATTCCCATTTAAGCAAGTGAAGGAGAACTACAATCAAGTTGCTTTCTAAACTTCTCCGTTCACTCCTCCCCATGTCCTCGATTTCCTCAATCAGATTCTCCCAGTCCACATCGGCATAATCCTGACTCCGCAATTTTTCTACAGTGGTTTCTATCCATCGCAGGTAATCAGCTTCATATAGAGTTTTGTGATCGAGCTGACTAGGAGTCATAGCAGTTTCCATAGAGGATTTTTTGACAACCAACTGGCTAGGAAAACATAGATATTTATGTATTGTAGTCCGTGGAGCGAGCGTAGCGACTGGAATAAAAGAAGTGCTTCCCTACGATAAATGCTGCACTTGCATTTCATTTCAACGTTGACGAAGAAAGCGATCGCTCCGTGCTGCCCCTTTAGGGCGATCGCACTCCCCAGATAAAATGTAAAGTCTCACTCTTGCGCTCATGGAGCAAAATCGGTGCCTACCAATCTCGAAGCCTATTGGATGCCCTTCACGGCTAACCGCCAATTCAAAGCCAACCCGCGCTTACTCGCTGCCGCAAAAGACGTACACTACTTTACTCCCGATCATCGTCCCATCCTCGACGGCACAGCTGGGTTATGGTGTGTCAATGCCGGTCATTGTCGCCCCAAAATAGTCGAAGCCATTCAAAAACAAGTCGCCCACCTCGATTACGCCCCACCCTTCCAGATGGGACATCCGGGTGCCTTTGAACTGGCAGAACGCTTAGTCAAGATGATGCCAGGAGACCATTTCGACCACGTATTCTACGGCAATTCCGGTTCAGAAGCGGTTGAATCAGCTCTAAAAATTGCGATCGCCTATCATCGAGTCCGAGGTGAAGGTGCGCGTCAGCGTTTAATTGGACGGGAACGAGGCTATCATGGCGTGGGCTTTGGGGGCATTTCTGTGGGTGGCATCGCCCCCAATCGTAAATTCTTTGGCAGCTTAATGCCGGGAGTCGATCATCTGCCCCACACCCATAACCTCGAACATAACGCCTTTACTCGCGGACAACCGCAGTGGGGGACACACCTAGCCGATGAACTAGAACGCCTTGTTACCCTGCATGATGCCTCAACTATTGCGGCGGTAATTGTCGAACCGGTTGCTGGTTCAACGGGAGTGTTGATTCCGCCGGTGGGATATTTAGAACGCCTTCGTGCTATTTGCGACAAGTACGGCATTCTCCTGATTTTTGATGAAGTAATTACAGGCTTCGGGCGGTTAGGTGCCAGTTTTGCTACAGAGTACTTTGGTGTTGTGCCTGATATGGTAACGGTAGCCAAGGGTATTACCAATGGTACGGTGCCGATGGGTGCGGTATTTGTCCGCAAAGGGATTTACGACACCTTTATGGACGCAGCGGCAGAAAATGCGATCGAATTGTTCCACGGTTACACCTATTCCGGGCATCCTCTCGCTTGTGCGGCGGCAATGGCAACCCTTGATGTGTATGAAGAAGAAGGACTGTTTGCTCATGCGAATCTTCTCGCCAGTTACTGGGAAGATGCTGTGCATTCCCTGAAAGGCGTACCTCATGTGATTGATTTGCGGAACTTGGGACTGGTGGCGGCAATTGAGTTAGAGTCAATCCCTGGCAAACCTGGGGTACGGGGGATGGATTGTCTGCAACGGTGTTTTGACACAGGATTACTCATCCGCACCACAGGAGATATTATTGCCTTATCTCCGCCTTTGATGATTCAGAAAGAGCATATCGATCAGATGTTTGAGATGCTGGCAGGAGTGTTGAAAGAGTTGCCGTAGGGGAAAATGCGATCGCGCTGTTGACTTCTCATGCAGCAGGGCGATCACATTGACACCATCCGTCAACACTCCAGGGAAGCGGCTTGGACAATTGCCACTCCCGATGACAGTGACAAACTCACTGATCAATCGGCTTTCATCTCTCCATCGCCCAGAAAAATGTTGCAACAAATACTTAGTTTATTTAAGTATACAGAACATCAATGCTCAAACATTTTTAGACTGTCTCGGTAATATTAAAAAAAGTAAAGAAATACCCCGGCTTAGCCTCTACAGGTTAATCAACACTTTTAGAGAAAATTATAGTTTTGTTGCAGCACTAATCTAACTTATGATAAATGAGGAGAGACTTTCCGATGCTCAGACATGGCTATGTGGTATAGTGTACAGTCAAAGTACCTCCAAGAAGTTAACCTGGCTTGGAAGCGTAAGAGTGATGGACGCGAGCAAGAGGTAGCTGAGAAATTAGGACTGTCTCTGCGGCTCGTGATCGATAATCTTTTTTTAAAAGGCGAACCCGTTAATCGCGTAAATTTTATTGAAATTTGTCAGTTCTTGGGGATGAACTGGCAAGAAATTTCAGGCTCCTCTAAGCCTGAAATTGAGATTAGTCCCCCGCCACCAGAAGCTAACACGGAGGAGCCGATCCTGCTCCGTAGACCAACAGGGGGAGTTGATGATGTTGATCAAGCCATTAATGAGCTAGTTGGCACTCTCTGCGAAATGCTGCGTCGGATTACTCGCAAAGCCGGAGATCTCATTAGAGCCGATCGCATCAGTATTTTTTTATTGGATCATCAAACCAAAGTACTGGGCACTATTATTGCTGACGATGGCGAGGGGGGATGTCTCCTCATTGAT
>DATNQL010000787.1:0-1775 GCA_036704025.1 Stenomitos sp. | reverse complement strand
CTATTTTTAAAGTTATAAGTTATACATGTAAAGCGTTTTTTATCCGTCTATATACGGTATCAAAGTATAATTTATAGCTTTATTACTTGATAAAATTAGGTGAAAACCGATTGTGACAGTTGAGGGTGCGGAATGTAGGATCAAAGGAATGGGTTTCAAAGATTTGGCGAAGGACTTTAATCCCTTCGACTAGCTTTTGCACATCGGTTTCACTTTGGAGATAGTTCATCTGAATTAACGGTGGATCTTGTGGATCGGATGAACGCAACCTGACATCTCCAATGTTTTCAGGCTGGGTTAATGAGGCGACCCCAAAGAATCCTGCGCCAGAGCGATTAGACCCAGGCGGTGCCCACAGAATGGGGCCTGAGAAACACTGCAAATCGGGGACAACCGCCGAGTTGTTTTGACTATGCAAGTACAATCCCGCTTCAGCAATCCCACTACTGGTGCCGACAGGGTGAACATCCTCTGTCGCTCGGTAGGTAATGGGAGCCAGGACGTGATCTCGCAGATTCCGACCCACGCCAGGGAGATCAACGACGATCGGAATGTTTAATGATTGCAACTGCTCCGCAGCACCAATGCCTGATAGCAACAGTAGTTTGGGTGAATCGAATGCGCCTGCACTGACAATGACTTCCTGGTTGACATGAACTTGATGGAGTGTTCCTTCATGCAGATATTCCACCCCAACGGTGCGAGTGCCTTCAAATAACAAGCGAGTTACTAACGCCCCAGTGGTGACAGTCAGATTAGGACGATCGAGGATAGGCACAAGGAATGCCGCCGCAGCACTATGTCGCTTGCCGTCTTTGACAGTGAACTGATAAAGTCCAGCACCTTCTTGTTGGCTGCCGTTGAAGTCAGGATTGTGGGCATAGCCCAGGGCGATCGCACTCTCAACAAAGCGCCGAGACGTAACAGCCGGAGCCGCAATATCGGTCACGCTTAACGCTCCATTCACCCCATGATAGTCAGAAGCACCCCGTTGCTGATGCTCCGATTTCTTGAAATAGGGCAATACATCTTGGTAACTCCAACCGGGATTTCCCAACGCCTGCCAGTTGTCATAATCATGAGGATTACCCCGGATATAAATCATGAAATTAATCGAACTGCTGCCCCCCAAAACCTTGCCACGGGGACAAAAGATTTTGCGATTATTGAGATAGGGTTCCGGTTCCGAGAAGTAACTCCAATCGATTTCAGAACCGAGTAATCTCAAGCATTCTGACGGAATTTGAATCTCCGGTTTCGTGTCTGGATTACCCGCTTCGAGGAGTAACACCGTTGTTTCACTGTCCTCTGTCAGACGGTTAGCAACCACGCAGCCTGCCGACCCAGCCCCAATCACGATGTAGTCATAGTGATTCATCCGAATTCTCCTGATTTGCTCAAGTTTCGTACTGTTACAGGCTCTAACGGTGGAATATTCAGCCCTGTGTTGATCGGAGTTACAAATCAATTACAATTTTGGTGACAGCCGTGCCCTGCTCTACGGCTTCGTGGGCAGCTAGTGCCGTCTCTAACGTGAACTGGCGAGGGTCAACAACGGGACGCAACTGATTGGCTTGTGCTAATTGGGTCGCCTGACGCAGAATCTCGCCATGATGGGCACGACCTTCACCAGTCAATAGGGGCAACAGCACAAACACGCCGGAGTACGTTGCAGCCTTGCGGGAGAGGGGCAACAGGGAATGGCTTCCCCAGCCGTAGTTACTCACAACGTGACCATAATTGCGTACAGCTTGAAACGCATCATCCAACGTGGA
>DATNQL010000786.1:0-25672 GCA_036704025.1 Stenomitos sp. | reverse complement strand
CCGTTGATATAAAGATGAGCGTGCCCTTCTCCAGGTTTAGCGGCTGTGCTAACGTGTTCTGGTGCAAATTTGAAATTGGTAACTTTTGTTTCCAAATTCCATCCTCGCAGTGGGTCTTGATGAATCACAATGTTAACAGTAGGAATGGGTTGACCAAGGGGAATTTCCATCGTTTTGTGAGGATGCTCCATTCCGTCCCTGGTTATAGTACCACCTTGCGACTCATGAGCGAATAATTGAGATGCCTGGAGCATTTCGCAAGTTCCGATTACACTGAGGCAAAACAAGGTGGTAGAGGCGAATAAAAGTTTTTTGAGCATCTTACTGAATAGTTGCTAATTTACAAGACACGTTGGGTTCATTTATTAGGGGATTTTAGGTAATGCGATCGCACCTGTCAAAAGACAACCTGTAAAACTTACGATTAAGTTCGGCAAAGGGCTTGCTACCATGAAGAACGCAGTTAACTTGGCTGCATTCCATTTAATCCGTTCAATGTATGGCTTTTAATCCTCGTCCTCTGAAGTTATCTGTCATTAAAAAAGGCTCTACAGGAGCTGCTGTAGCAGCTTGGCAAAGATTTTTACGGGAGGGTGGATTTCCCATTGGGGCGATTGATGGGAGTTTTGGCAACAGTACAGATGTTGCCACTCGTCGCTATCAGGAAAAAAATGGGTTGTTGGCGGATGGGGTTGTGGGCGCTGGCACCTATACGAAAGCTCTAACCCAGGGGTTCGTTTTTTATGTGGCAAACCTCACGGCTGCCATGCTGCTGGAGTGTCTCAACTTTGGGGAAGCGCAAGTCAAAGACTTACAGCAGAGTTTGAATGCCATCGCTCAACTCACCCCACCCTTAGCCAGTGATGGTGATTTTGGACTCAGTAGTTATAGAGGATTAGCGGAAGCTTACAAAAAGCTAGATGTCAGCTTTCGCGCAGCCCTGGCGCAAAAGCTCTCTGCCTCCACGAAACTTAAACTCGGTGCTGACTTCGAGCCAGCTTTAGAGACACTCACTGAATATGCCAGACGGCAACGCCAACGTCTGAGTGGTGCCCACTGGGTGAAGTATTTTTTGGCGAGTACCTCCATCGATGATTTGGCTTCACCGTTTCGCCAAAAGGTACAAGCTTTTGAGAAAGCCTTGCGGACAGCCGGGGCAAACATTGAAATTGCCAATACCCTTCGACCCCCCCAACGGGCATACTTGATGCATTATGCCTCCAGAATTACTAGACGGGAAATTGCTCCCCAGAATGTCCCCTCTCGGAGTGGTGTCGATATTAGTTGGGTGCATTACACCAACGCCATATCGCTTCAGGCGGCTCAGCAGATGGTGGATGCCTATGATATTGCTTTTCCACCTGCACTACAGTCTCGTCACACGCAGGGATTGGCAATCGATTGGCTTGTCACTTGGCAAGGTACGATCAATATTAAGGATGCAAAGGGGAAGATTGTGAGTATTGGTTCTCCCCGCTCTAGTTATGACAATTCGTCACTTTGGCGTGTCGGTGCTACCTATGGCGTGATTAAATTAGCCAGTGATCGACCTCATTGGTCTAGTGATGGACATTAGAGCCGTTATTTTTTTCATTTAACACTGAATACTACATATCTGTAGGGGCAATCTCCTCACTAAAGCTCCGGTTGTGGTTGCCCCATGCCATAGCTCACAAGTTTTAAGTAAGCATTATGCCTTTATTTTTCAATTCTTCCACCGTTAAATCCAGAGATTCTTCTATGAGGGGAAAATAGGGTTGCAAATCAGAAGAATTCTGCAAAATCCAGATTGTCCAACGACAAGCAGCTGGGTCAGATTCAGCTAACTGATATAGCGCTGTTGTTAAGATATCACCAATTAAGTCAGTTTTAGGAAAGGTACTGAGAAAATTCTTTAAAGATTTCACTAATGGCTGTCTTTTGTTTCTTAAAGCCTTAAACGCTAAATCAGCATAAGACTGGCATTCCTGTGTATGACAAAGCATGGCTGTTCCTCCGGCTACTGCCGTCATTTTCCTAGAATGGGTATTACAACAATTACCAACAGAATCGTTTCCAATCCACCTCGGGAAGAATCTTTGATCTTCACCTCAATTTGTGCCTTACAAGGCTAACGCTGCGCTTCAGGCAGTCAGGTGAGGGAGCAAATACCAAATGCTATTTTAGAACTTGGTTATTTTTAGAAATTCTTTCGTAAGTGGGATAGACAAGGATTACTTTTGAGGTTTTTTGTTCTCAATCCCCAACCAGGGACGACGTCAGTCGAGTCAGTTGGGATCATTGATAAGGGAGTTGACTTGATACTGTTTTAATTTTGAAGATAAGGCCAATTTGTGAATATTTTGTGAACCAATCGAATACATCGGCAATATGTATCGAGACTATACCAAAATTTGCCTTAATTCCAAATACTGGGCTGATTTTCTTTAACAAAGCAGCTCAATTATAAAAGAGTGAGAGTCTTTTGGATCACAGAGGTAGCAGAGAATAGCTCATAATTTTTGTAGATTTACAAAAATATAAATATCTCAGTTCTCTGATTCCTTTATGTTAAATGAGGTATTGAAACACAACGATAAAGCTGATACGGAATCCCGATTCGGTAATGTTGAGAAGGGTCGATTGTACAGCGAGTTTGCTTCCCCATGGCAAGCTGTGGCGGATAGTCCCGACGCCTCAACCCAGGTGCAACAACCCAAAGATTTAAGTGAGGGGCTGATAACACAGACAGCTTAGACAACTTTTGCCAAACGAATTCATAGGATGGTTCTCGATGAAAAAAGGCAAAAGAAGCCCCAGCTATTCCCTCCAAACTATCACGGTGCAGTTGGTCGATCGCTAAGGCAAAACTTAATCCCAAAGCAACATCTTGAAAATTTTGATATCCCACCACCATCAGGATTGGAACATCCTTATCCAAAGACATATTCTTCGCTACTTGCTGAGGGTGGAAGGATTTGAGAAACGCTAAGTTGGAAACGACAAAAATACAACTTAATAAAGAAACAAACAAAAAAACGGTGACAGGTTGCAGGAGAGAAGACGGATTTGAACCTATCGTTTGGGAACCCCAGGGAAGAATAATCTTCAACTTTCTGGAGCTAAAGCTAGCTCCTAGCAAAACACATACGGCTGGGTAGTAAACAAAGTGATAGCGAGGGGCAACCGTAATATCCTTGCCTAACAGATAAATCATCCCTGCAAATTGCAGCAGTACACAAAGGATGAAACCGGAGAGGGTTAAGATTGCCAGATGCGTTCCCGGCTGCTGCCAGAGTGCCTTGAGTCCCTGCCAACCTTGCCAACCCACCCAACCCCCAAACATAATGGTCAATAATACGGCTGGGATCTGAATCCATAACGGTTGACTTTCGACTGGCAGTGCGATCGCCATGCTCAGCCAAGCTAAAACGGTTTGATACAAGGGGGCAATATGTTGAGGTTTGGGAAGCCAACCGGTTTCAGCACGCCCAAAACTGCCCAACATCACGGATAGCCAAGGCAAATAACTCACTGCCACACCGACGACTACCAGCGTAACCGCCAGCCAACTCCCCTGGGGTAAAAGCCGACGACGCCAGTACATCAGTCCGGTTAGGGTCAAAAGCTGAGCAATGAATGCCAGAATAAAAAAGTAGTGGACATAGCAACCGATACTGTTAATGATGCCCCACAACAACCAAACGAAGAGTTTGGGCAACTGCTGCCGATTGTAAAGGGCGTGCTGAATGTGCATTAATCCCAGTAGTGCCAGGATAATCAACAGCATCGGTAGCGTATAGTGACGCGCCTCTTGGGAGAGGTAGACGGCAAAGGGAGAAACCGCCATGAAAGCGGCTCCAATGAGACCAGCGATTGGGGAAAAAACGATACGATTGAAAGCATAAGTCGTTGCGATCGCCGCTACTCCCAAGAGAGCAGGAAGTGCCCGAAGTTTCCACGAGAGCGTGTGGGCGACGGGTTCCATCCCATTCAACCATTGATGCATTAAGCAAAAAAACAGAGGAGGATGGGTGGATTCGGTGGCAACGGCTTGGGCAATCGCGGAACAAGTGCGATGGGGTTGAAGCGTCAATAACTCCTGCAACGTTGAAGCAGGAAACACCACCTCTAAAGGTACATCTTTGTAACGGTGCCCTAAGCTTAGCAAAGCTGTCAGCACCTCATCGAGCCATAGAGGTTTAAGATCGAGATTGCCAAATCGCAGGGCTACTCCTAGAGTCATGACTCCAGCCAACGCCCAGTAATGTAAAGAGAGGTTTTTGCTGTTATCCATGATCGGAGCCTGTTCGCTCAACCACTCTACACCAGACGCTCGACTTTGCCATTAAGACTCCTAGAAAAGTCATTAAATTATCCCGGCGTCATCTTATATCGATTACCTACAGGTTTGCTACATATGATTGACACTCCAGACGCCCAGATTAATGTGTAGCAGGATTTTAGAGAAATTGATCTTACACCCTTCCACGGAGAACTGTAAGGCCCGGATTTCTCACAAAATGCGGAAAAAACGGGGTCAAAAACTGCCAAAATCTAGATTAGATAAGCATTCTGGCCGTTTAAGCACATGACCCTGACATCGACAGATTGTATCCCAGAACAGTTCCCATTTAAACGAGTAAAATCTCGTCAAGTCATCGTCAATTTCAAGGGGGGAACGGTAACATCAGATGCGGGGCTAACACTGATTGCTGATTTAGACCAAAAACTGAAAATCACTTCTCGGTTGGCAGCATGTTTTCAAGATTACAGGCAGCCAAATCGTGTTGAACATTCACTCTCAACTCTAGTTGCCCAAAGAGTTTACGGGTTAGTACAGGGATATGAAGATTTAAACGACCACGACCAATTACGTCATGACCCGATGTTTGCCTTGGCGGTAGGAAAAATCCTAGGAGAGGGAACACAACCAGTAGTTCTAGCGGGGAAAAGTACACTCAATCGTCTTGAACACTGCCCAGAAACGGAAATCAATCGAGAGGAGAGCAGATATCACCGAATTGGACACGATACAACAGCCATAGAAAAGCTGTTCGTCGAATGGTTTTTAGAGTCATATAGCAAAGCACCAAGAACAATTGTTTTGGACTTGGATGTGACGGATGACCAAGTACATGGAGAGCAGGAAGGAGCATTCTTCAACAGCTATTATGATGGAGTCTGTTACGCCCCCCTGTATATCTTCTGTGGGAAACACTTACTCGTGGCCAAGCTGCGTCCCTCAAATGTTGACCCGGCTGAAGGTGCATTAGAAGAACTCAAGCGAGTAATTTCTCTGATACGCAGCCGTTGGCCAGATGTGGGCATATTAGTACGTGGAGATAGTGCTTATGCACGAGAAGAAATTATGGCGTGGTGTGAATCAAAAGTTGGGGTCGATTATGTGTTTGGGTTGAGCAAAAATTCCCGACTGATGACCATGACACGGGAAACGCAGCACCAAGCCCGCGTCAGCTATGAATACACTAAGCAAACGGTGGAGAGCTTTTTGGAAACCTTGTTTCATCCCGACGAGGAGTTGAAAGAGGTGGAAAATCTAGTTTTACCTTGTGTATTGTACCGCTCACTCAATTACCAGACCGAGAAATCTTGGAGCCGATTTCGACGTGTGGTGTCTAAAGTGGAGTATAGCCACAAGGGGATAAAGGTTCGGTTTATTGTCACTTCGATTCCCAGCAAAAAAGTTCCTCCTGGCGAACTTTATACCCAAAAGTACTGTCCACGAGGGGAAATGGAGAATCGATTCAAAGAACAACAACTGGAATTGTTCAGTGATCGGACTTCCACCCATACTTTTGAAGGGAATCAACTGCGGTTGTGGTTTTCGTCTGTTGCTTACGTTTTGATGAATGCTTTGCGTTCTCGATGCTTGGCAAGCACAGAGTTACAAGCCGCTCAAGTTGGAACGATTCGGACTAAATTACTTAAACTTGGTGCACGCCTACTTGTCAGTGCCCGACGAGTTTGGGTTTCGATTAGTAGTGGTTGTCCCTATCAAGATATTTTTGCCAGAGCTTATAGGTGTTTACAAACTCTTCCTCATCCGGGTTAAATCGACAAAATTTCTAGGCTATATCACAAATAACTTGGTTATGACGGCTGCTGCTCTGTATTAAGTCTCCAGCCTGATTGGGTCATACATCGATTTTGATTGGCTCACTAACACGGCTCAAATCGAATTGATTTTCCATCGATTTGAGTTCTTTGTCGTCATTTTTTCCAAAATTTGTGTTCCAAGTTCTAAAGGTTTTAGCTTTCTCCTAAACATTCGGCTCTCTCTTCGCTTTTTTGAGCATTTTTCCACAGCTTGTGAGAAATCCGGGTAAGGGTACGACACCGTCGTGCCCCTAAAGCTGTGTGGGGATTTTTACTCTTTTCTTGCCCCTAGTACACTTTTGTACAAATAATGACGAAGAAAGTAAGATTCTTGCCCTAAATAGCTTCAGTCAGTTTGACAGGATTATGGCTAAACTTCATCAGCTCGTAAAGATCATAGGCAGATAATTCTTCCTGACTTGGCTCATCCGTTTGGCAGATAGCAACAATTGGATCACCGTATCCTTTAGCTCTACCAATCAAAAACAGCTTTTTACCCGCATACTCTCCAATTAATCGAAAATTGTCAGCCGTAAAAAAATCTACGTAATTAAAAAAGCTACGATTTTTGATTTCCATGTTTGCTCTTGAGTTTTTGAACCAGGGCTTTTGTCAGTGCGAAGCAGACACTTCAAATAAATTTAATCCTATTGTGATATTTTTTTCTCAAACTGTGATTGTGGCTCAATATATTAGGAATGCCTTCAATTTCAAAAGAAGACTGATGAAGCGCATATTTCATTGTATTAATCTTAGGCAAATTGGATGAATTTAAAAATCTATGTTGCGAAATGAGTTCAGTCTTTAATGATGCCGTGCTAGTCATTTTCGTTCCCATAATTTTGGATATCAACAGAGTAAATTTGATTCAAAGAATGCCACTCATCATCTTTGATCAATTGTCAATCTAGAAAGCTCATACTCGTTGCTGTAACTCGAGCATTTGTGAATGACAGTCGGGGTGAATTTAGAAAGCTTACACACGGTTGAAATTCTGCTTCTTTGCTCGAAAGGTTTGGTTTTTAGGAACAGACCAATTGAGCTTTGTCAAGCTTAATCGCTGAATCTAGGTTTGATTTAAGGAGACATGACTGCGGACTTATGCCTACACACTTGTTGTTGAATTTCCTGAATTCTTAGCGACTGGATCAACCCATTCTCCCAAGAGCTGATTCGCGCAATTCATGGAAATAATTTATCCCTTTAGCGATCGCGCTTTCCATACCTGAAGTCATCCACGAGCTTTCCACTCCAATTGGGCAACCCGAAGCCATGCTTTATAAGTCATCATCCATTCCTCTTTGTACTTGTGGCGGTTTGCGAGGTGGGTCAAGAAACGAATAGCTCAAACTAATTCGTTGGTTATACTATTCGCTAGGAGACCCCAAGGACAACGGCTTATTGTAAGCTGATGTCAATGGTACTCCTTCCATTGCCTACGGAGTTAGCTGACGGGCTCAGACTGGAAGGTGTCTGTCTCACGCGAAGTGAAATTTGCCCCAAAAATTGGTTCCTCCGTTTTTCTCCAAGTTAAGAATTGATTGACTTCGTCTATGCTTGGAGAAAATTAAGCTACCCACTTAACTTTGTAAGAATATTACTATCTTATATAGTATTTGTCTAGTCCAAGTAATATTTCTTCAGATTTATCAAGTTGAGTAAATTACAATGCAAGACCGCTATCTTGGAAGCAATTAGTTTTTCATCGGAGGAGGAAGAAGCCGTGTGGCTTGTCGCCGTGTTCGTTTGTCTGGGTTGGATTTTATCAGTTTGCATACATGAGTTCGGACACGCGCTAGTCGCTGATTGGGGTGGAGATAGGTCAGTCAAAGATCAGGGATATTTGACATTAAACCCGCTCAAATATACCCACTCCGTTTATAGCCTCCTCCTACCGATTCTGTTTCTCTTGATGAGTGGCATTGCACTGCCAAGGGGGGCGGTTTAGATCAATACCAGACTCCTCAGAAGCTTGGTATGCAAAAGCTTCTTTACTCTATCAAATGCAACGGGATGAAGCCGCCTTGGTTGCCGATGAAAAGGTAATTCAACTTCAGCCCGAAGAGGCTCATGCTTGGTTTGTCGTAATTTTGGATCAGCCTAGTTGGCATTCTTTATGACCCATTTATTTGAACCGCTTAGCATCCGTGATGTGACGTTTCGCAACCGCATTGTCGTTTCACCCATGTGTCAATACTCCAGCGAAGATGGGTATGCCAATGATTGGCACTGGGTTCATCTCACCAGCCGTGCGGTGGGTGGTGCGGGTTTAGTGTTCACAGAAGCAGCCGCTGTGGAACCCAAGGGACGCATTAGCCCCAGTGATTTGGGAATCTGGAGTGATGGACACGCTGAGGCGTTGGCAAAAATTGTGACAATGATTCATAACTTTGGAGCCGTTGCCGGGATTCAACTGGCTCATGCCGGCCGAAAGGCAAGCACTGCCGTACCTTGGGATAGAGGGAAACCTTTCGGTGAAGCCCAAGGTGGATGGAGTCCTATTGTTGCGCCCAGTGCGATCGCATTTAGCGACAATAGTCAGGTACCTGAAGCCTTGAGTCTTGAAGGAATTCAGCAAACTATACAAGCCTTTGTACAAGCGGCTAAACGCTCTCTGGAAGCTGGATTTAAAGTGATTGAACTCCATGCGGCTCACGGTTACCTACTACATGAGTTTCTCTCGCCGCTTTCTAATGACCGGGAAGATGAGTATGGGGGCAGCTTTGACAACCGTACTCGCTTACTCCAAGAAGTGGTTCAGGCGGTGCGGCAGGTTTGGCCTGAACAGTATCCGCTTTTTGTGCGTATCTCTGCAACCGATTGGATCGATAATGGCTGGGACATTGAGCAAAGTATCGCTTTGAGCCGCCAACTCAAGCCATTGAGTGTAGATTTGATTGATTGCTCTTCAGGGGGAATTTTACCAACAGCCAAAGTACCCGTTGGCCCTGGTTATCAAACTCCATTTGCCGAACGCATCCGTCGTGAGGCAGGGATTCAAACAGGAGCCGTTGGTTTGATTACAACCCCCCAACAAGCTGACCACATCATTCGCACAGGTCAGGCGGACATGGTATTGCTAGCACGGGCAATGTTGCGAGACCCTTATTGGCCTCATCGTGCAGCCAAGGAACTGGGTTATGAAAAGAGTTGGCCAATTCAATATGAGCGGGGTTGGATTTAGTGCAGCGTGGCAGAAGTTTCTCCCTTGTTTGCAGAAGTATGGCGAACACAAAAACCCTTCTTCCTAGCTTTTCCCTCGTTTTCACGCTCCACGGGTCAGTTATGAAAAATATCTATCTGTGAGCAGACAATCTTTTTGTGTCGATCGTGATAAGTTCTGTTTGATGAAAAATTGACCGTTGCCCTGCCCTTGCCTGCGGCGGGGTTTTTATGTACAAACCTGATAAAGCTGTAATAAGTGGTTGACAAATTGTGCGGCAGTGGTACGTTTCTTATATTCAGCCTGATCGACTGTTGTACGCCCAAGCCCCCAGCCAGTGCAACGATCCGGCGATCGCCACAAGTCCAGATGCTCAATCGCTGGCTCAGCATAGAAACTCTCGCTCCCAGTCCCTAGTAGTGCTGAACTCCAGTGGGTAAAGTAATCATGACTAACCCGATGAATAGGAAAATTACCATATAAAGGGACACCCCAGCCATCAAATGCAATCAAGGCTTGGACCTTGCCTCCCAACTTCTCCCACCCCCAAGCCGCACCCATCGCACCTGCCACACCCGCACTGAAACTAATAAAAATGACTGGCGTTGTTTGATGGGCATGGTTCTGCAAAAATTCCAAAATATGGATAGGGGAGTAAGCTGGATAGTCCTGAGTCGGAAATATCAAAACCTTGGTCGTCCAGCCACTAGATGAATGATTGGTTGTGCCACGTTGCAATGCTTCTAAAAAATCCTGAGTCAGTTGTGGCTCATGAATGCCAGGACAAATCATGACACAACTGTGTACGGAAAGCCCATTACTCATTTTTTGCCTAAATGTTTGGTAAATTCAGGGTATCAGAACGCTCAGTCATCCTGATGCCCCTTGGGTGATTGTACAGACTGGAATTTCCTTTTCAACGAAACTTTCACCCTTGTCTTTACAGTTGGCCAAAGGGACGGTTATGAAAGAGAAGAGGGGATCGAGGAAACTTGTTCTCCTTAATTTAAGAGAGATTTTCAGCAAATAACGAACCACTATCTATGAACCGTCGTGAGTTTTTAATGTGGGTAGGAATTGGTGGACTCGCCAGTTCTTTACCCGTTGCTCTTGCAGCCTGTTCTCCCAAAACCGAAAAATCAGAATCCCCAGCGATGCAAAAAAGGGCTGATGGATTTCAGTCGGTTGGCACTGTTGCAGAGTTAAACCAAAAAGGTCAACTTCTCAATAAACAGTTTGCTGGAGGTTCTGTACTTGTCGTTAGCAACCCCGCTAACCCAAAGACGATTACGGCAGTCAATCCTATCTGTACACACAAAGGTTGTACCATCGAATGGAAGGCGGCTAGGAACGCCTTTGTCTGTCCCTGTCATAAAGCTGAATTTAGTCTTGATGGCAAAGTTCTCCAAGGACCCGCTAAAAAGTCTCTGCCTACTTACAGTGCCAAGATTGAAGGAGATGCAATTTTGGTAAAACCTACCTAATGCTAATCATGGGATTTTGGCAAACGACCAGAAGTTAGGCTCGGATTGGTAGAAGATAAGATCATTTTAGGGGGCACAGTCTATTGTGCCCTTTATTAATCGGCATCAGCGAATCGGTATTTAAATTGCATTGATTAAATGGGAAGATGCCCATCCCACCCGAAAAAAATTGTCATCCAACTCGCCCATTAAATGTACATTATCCTAGCTCTTTTAGAAGAGTTTTCTGACCGCAAATTGGGGTAAATTCTAAGGAGCTAAACCAGTCACTCGAATCTTCGTTAAATGACACAGAAATTTACCTCGAAACTACGGGTTCGATATCACGAAATGGATGCCTTAGGACATGTCAATAATGCAGTTTATCAGCACTATCTAGAGCAGGCGGCAATTGAGCATTCGGAGTTCCTTGGGTTCGGGCACAAGCGCTACGAAGCACTCGGAGGTGTGTTTGTCATGCGACGGATAGAAATCGAATACCTCCGTCCAGCCGTCGCGGGCGATACATTGGCTGTCACAACTTGGCTTCAACAAGTACGAGGACCGCGTGCTATCCGACGTTACGAAATCCGCCAGGAAGGTGAGGAACAACTCCTCGTAACGGCTGAGGCTTTGTGGGTTTGGGTGGACACAAAGGCTATGCGACCACGAGCCATTCCTCCGTTAATCCTGGATGCTTTTGAGCAAACGATGCAACCAGAAGCTTTAAAGCCGACACTCTGATAGTTAGCTGTGACGCATTGAAGAAAGCCTATTTCCACACCCTACACCCCACACCCCTTATGACAATTTCGCTCTGGCAATTTAGCTGCACATCAGCTTTAACTTTCCTTCATGCCGTAAAAATTTGTAACTATCTATATGATTTGAATGTATCTTTGGGCAGAAGAGATAGTTACTGCCAGAATCGTAGGATTTTTCAGGGATTTGTTTTGGGGTTTTTAAGCCTCAAGAGAGCGTGGCTCGTCATGCTGCCTTGTGAATCTTAGAATTCTACGAAAAAAAAGGAGTTTTATATGCAGCAGCTTTTTTCTACTGTTTGGGGAATCTTAGGTAAACGCATTTTACTGTTTGGTTTCATGGGCTTATTGAGCCTTTCAGGTTTATTGATTTTTGCCAATCAACCTGCTTTAGCGGCTCAACCCTTACCGGTACAACAAAAAATTATTAGCCAAGTGGGAGGTAAGAGCATCAATCGCGCTTACACGCAGAATGAGGGGCTAGGGCTTCCAGATGCACCGCCGCCAGAGTCTTACGATGAAGTAACAGAGGAAATTAGTAGCGACCCCAAACAAGGTCTAGAGGAAATTTATGAAGAGGATTTGAAAGTTTACGAAAAAGAGAATGTAAAGGATAACGGTTTATTAGAAGGAGCAAAAGACCTGGTTAATAAAGTCACTAATAAGGAATAAGGTCAAACTCTAGCTGAAAAATCTGGAACAAAACTAATTAAACGTGGCGTCTGGTGTTACTTGGTTATTGCACAACCCGTGAGCGGTGCTTGTCAATCAGCTAACTTTTGGTTTAACCCAGACGCTAACGTTGTCGGGAATGCCCTAAGGTTTTGTCAATCAACCAGTTGGGTGAACCAGTCGGATGAAGTGTGTTCTTTAATACCCCTTGTATGCTTAGGTAGGACTTACGCATCAGGAACAAGCCCCCTTGAAACAGGGGGCTATCTTTCTATATCTTGTTCAGTTACTGCGCTCTTAAACTCTGGCAATTTTTACACTCAGCAGAAATTTTAATTTAGACAATATACAATTAACTACAAGTTGTAATACAATCAAAAAGAAGAATAAAGTGAAGAGCTAGCAGCTAAAAACTCTGGCGTCCAGCCGCAGGGTTTCCAAAGAGGTTTTTTATGAGACTTGCATCTCCACGCCCAATCACCCAACCCATGGCACTGACAGCCTATGACCTATGGAAAACCTATGGTCAAAAACAGGTGGTTCAAGGCGTTAATTTTACTCTCAATCCTGGAGAAATTCTGGGTCTTCTTGGCCCGAATGGTGCGGGAAAAACAACAACCGTAGGAATGTTGTACGGTTCTGTGATTCCCAGTCGAGGATTTGTCCAACTAGGGCAACATCAGGTACAGGTTCAAGGTCGTATCGCTCGTGCTGCGATGGGAATTGTGACTCAAGAAGATAATCTCGACCCGGATTTTACGGTTTTGGAGAACTTGATTTACTTTGCCCATCATTACCGCATCACGAGCAAGGCGGCACGCCATCGAGCGGGTGAATTACTCGCTCAGGTAGCGCTGCAAGATTATGGTAGCCATCGTATCGATGAGTTGTCTGGCGGCATGAAGCGGCGCTTAGTTTTAGCACGGGCTTTGATTAACAATCCTCAAGTGGTATTTTTAGATGAGCCAACCACTGGACTAGACCCGGATGCGAGACAAGACTTTTGGAAGTTAGTGAGCCAACTCAAACAAAGTGGCTGTGGGGTATTATTGACCACACACTATATGGATGAAGCGCAACGATTGTGCGATCGCCTCATTTTACTTCAGCAGGGTAAAATGATCGATCAAGGCACTCCAGAAGAACTAATTGAGCGCACAGTGGGTCGAGAAGTGGTGGAAATTGAGGGCATTGATGAACAAACTCTTCAACAACTAGCGACTCAGGCCGGAACTTGGTATCGTCCTTTTGGCAGCAGTTATTTAATTGGATTACCGATTAATCATCCGCAATCAATTTGGGAACAACTCAGTACTATTGCACCCGAACGCCTGACGCGACGTCGTACTAATTTAGAAGATGTGTTCTTACGACTGACTGGAACCTCACTAGAATAAAGCCTAAAAATAGGAAAATCCAGTTATTCGTTTCACACTTCATATTTCCTCTTTCACACTTCCTACTTCACACTTCATAATATGAAAGGCATTTCTGTAACTCCTTGGGGAGTCTACTCGGTTTGGCATCGACATGCTAGGGTTTACCAAAAAACTTGGCTAATCAATAGTTTGTTGCCCATTTCAGAACCTGTACTTTATCTGGTGGCTTTTGGGTATGGTTTAACTCCTCTTGTAGGAGATGTCCCCTACAACGGTCAAACAATCCCTTATTTAAAATTTAATGCACCGGGGATGATGGCGATTGGGGTATTATTTCAATCCTTTTTTGAAGGTGCATTTGGGAGTTTTATCCGCCTCAGCTATCAGAAAACTTGGCAAGCTTTATTAACAGCACCACTAAGTTTTACAGAAGTCTTCTTAGGGGATTGGCTCTGGGCGGCTACCAAAGGGACAATCGCAGGTCTTTTAACCGGTTTAGTGGCTGTTGTTTGGGGACTCTACTCGGGTTGGCATTTTCTCGTATCTTTGCCAATACTCATCTTGGGCAGCTTACTTTTTGCGGTGATGGGATTGTGTACGGCAGGAACGGTGCGAACCATCGATCAAATTAATGTACCAATTTTCTTGTTTATTGTTCCCATGTTTACGCTTTGCGGGACTTATTTTCCCCGTACTACACTACCATCTGTTCTCGGTAAGATAGCAGGAGCTTTGCCTTTAGCCTCCATCATTGACCTGTTGCGCTGGCCTTTGGGATTACCCGAATACTGGTTTTTAGAATTAATGTGGTTGCTATTGTGGATTAGTGTCTTTTCTGTACTGGCATGGCGACAGATTTATCCTCAGTTGCTGCGCTAAATACAGTCCATACTTAAAATAGAACGCTCCGTAATTTTAGGCACAATAATGATGTAGTAAATCGGTTTTCTTGGAGAACAAAGCTCAATTTTAGTGTTCAGCAAATGCTCAAAGCAATTCTCTTTGACCTGGATGGGACTCTCGTAAACACTGACCCCCTGCACTACCAAACTTGGCAGGAAATTTTACGAGACTATGGGATGGAAATTGATCGCACATTTTATAAATCCAAGATTAGCGGACGACTGAATCCTCTGATTATTCAGGATTTGTTACCCCACCTATCCTTGGAGGCTGGACAGCAATTGGCTGACTGCAAAGAGGCACGCTTTCGAGACATGGCGTTGAGCTTGACGCCCCTGGCTGGACTGCTTGAGCTGCTAGCATGGATTGAGACTCAGGGTTTACAAAAAGCCGTTGTTACCAATGCACCGGTTGAAAATGTCAACTTTTTACTCAAAGTGTTAAAGCTAGCAGATATTTTTGATACCGTTGTGCTGGGAGAAGAGGCAACAGCCGGCAAGCCTGATCCAGCCTGTTATAAGCTTGCTCTGAATCAGTTAAGCATCTGTGCAAAAGAGGCAATTGCCTTTGAAGATTCCCCCTCCGGTATACAGGCGGCTGTAGGAGCGGGAATCTATACGATTGGCGTTGCTTCTACCTATGAACCCCATGTCCTTTCGCAAGTGGGAGCAGCAATGGTAATTCCTGATTTTAAGGCACACCAATTGTGGCAACAACTGAATTTATAAAATGCGGTTGAATTTACCTCTCAAGGCAATACCAAAAGCGTGGTTGATTAAGCAGATTGCAACGCCGTTAAAAAAAAATCAGACTAACATTATCACCGATGAATACAAGGATTGGCGGCATCGCTTTCTCTTAGAACGATTGCATTTAGCGGCATGGATTACCCTAATTGCTTATCCCACATTTCTGATCATGAGCCTGTTTGCCGCCGCAACGGTTAATGCCACCGGCGATCCGAGGGATGCCGTGAGTCAGGCACAAATATTGACGTGGCTCATCGATTTTGCAGCCACAGAATTATGCGTCCTGCTGTGCTTGACTTTATTGAGAATCAAGAAAGCACGTTGTTATCCAGAAATCCTTTTCTTAGGGTTATCTTGGTCCATCACTTTGCTCTCACAAATCCAGGCAACATTTCGAGGAGAAGCGCAACTCGATACTCTTTCTTGGTTCATGATGTTTCCCATTCAAGCGACATTGATACCAGTTCGCTGGACTCTCCACCTCGTCTCACAGGTGGGTGCGGTGGGTTACTACTTTAGTATGAATTTGGTTTTTGGTTTGGTTGACCCTGATATTAAAAGAATACCCCTATCAGTTGTTAATGCCCAAGTGGCTTTGATCTTTTTCTGGCTTTGCTTTATCTGCAACCTTGGGGTGTACTTATACGAACGACTCCAACAGAGAGAATTTGAATCCCATCAACAGTTACGTGTGTTTCTTCATGCGGTTTCTCATGACTTGCGAAACCCTGTGTTGGGGATAGTAATGGTATTGAGGAATTTGCTCAAACAGCCAGGAGAAAAGGTATCGGTTTCTCGTTCTATCCTAGAGCGGATTGCCGATAGTAGCGATCGCCAACTCGACTTGATCAACTCCCTGATTGAAACCCACGCGGCTGAAGTCCGGGGAGTGGTAGTTCACTGCCAACCTTTACAATTGAATTTGTTGGTTCAATCTGCGATCGCCGACTTGCAACCGATGCTCACCAAAGAGCAAGCAACCCTGATCAATTTTATTCCTAACCAACTTTCCCTGGTTAATGCCGATCCTTTACAACTTTCGCGAGTTTATCAAAACTTGATTGCTAATGCTCTGAATCATAACCCACCTGGATTAAGCATCAAGTTGGATGCGAAGTTAGACGGTGATTGGGTACGTTGCACAGTGATGGATAATGGTGTGGGGATGAGTCCACAGCAATGTGAGAAACTCTTTGATTTATATTTTCGCGGCGACCAAAAACGTCAGTCAGTGGGTTTAGGTTTAGGGCTTTATTTGTGTCGTCAAATCATCACAGCACACGGCGGCGATATTGGGGTTAATAGCGGCTTGGGAGAAGGGACAACCTTCTGGTTCAAGTTACCACTAGCCGTGTTACCACCCCTGTCCTACTCAGGAGGTATTGCAGGAAGCTCCCGCCCCTGACAAGGTGAGGCGTCGGGTAGGGCGATTGATGGATTGATATGGATTGAAAATAGAGAGATTCTCGCAACAATTGAGTATCATCAACAGTATGAGCGATGGAACGGAATGCACCCGTAGAAGAAGCCGCGTGAATATTCCTGAAACAGTAACCTTTGAAGAAGCGATCGCATTCACTCAGTCTTTAATGCGCCAAATGGCGGCGGGTGAACTATCAACGTCAGAAAGTTCTGAGGCGATTGCCCAATTAGTCAAAAGTGAAAACGGTGCCAGAGGTTTTTTTGTCACTTACCTCACGTCTGAGGGAACGTTAGCCGATCATCCCTCACCTGAGCTGATTCAGGCATTACAATCATCGCCTGATATTGTGGCAGAACTTTTGGTGAAAAATTTAGCAATGTCAGCCGCACAAGCTGTAACCCATCGTCGTAAGGGTAACGAAGAGATGGCTCAAGGGTCTGATCGAGTGCGATCGCGGACAACCCACCTCATAGAACAGCTTAAACTCTCTCAGGTACAAGAACGTTCTATGGCTTTACAGCAAAGTGCCGCAACCGGAGAAGGTCGCTACCAAACATTTCTCCAACGCTGGGGTTATGATGCCCAACAGCGGCAGGTGATTGGCGAGGCTCTAGAACAAGTAACCCAACAGCATGATTAAAATCCTTCACCTCTCAGATATCCACATGGGAAGTGGGTTTTCCCACGGACGAATTAACCCAAATACAGGCTTAAATACACGTTTAGAGGATTTTGTCAATACTCTTGCCATCTGTATAGATCGAGCCATTTCCGAACCCGTTGATCTGGTGCTTTTCGGAGGCGATGCCTTTCCCGATGCGACACCCCCTCCTTATGTTCAGGAAGCGTTTGCCAGCCAGTTTCGCCGCTTAGTGGATGCGGGAATTCCCACCATACTCCTCGTCGGCAACCATGACCAGCATTCCCAAGGCCAAGGGGGGGCTAGCTTATGCATCTATCGTACTTTAGGTGTACCTGGATTTGGGGTGGGGGATGCGATCGCCACTCACCGTATCCAAACCGCCAATGGACCCGTACAGGTAATTACCCTCCCCTGGCTGACTCGCTCCACCCTTCTGACTCGCCCAGAAACCGAAGGTTTAGCGCTGGCGGAGGTCAATGAATTATTAACCCAGCGCCTCGACCCAGTATTAGAAGCTGAAATTCGGCGTCTTGACCCAGAAGTGCCAACCGTTCTGCTCGCTCATTTAATGGCAGACCGCGCTAACCTAGGAGCTGAGCGCTTCCTAGCCGTAGGCAAGGGTTTCACCATTCCCCTTTCGATGCTGACGCGTCCTTACTTTGATTATGTGGCTCTAGGACACGTCCACCGACATCAAAATCTCAACCCATCCAATGACCCGCCTGTCATTTACCCTGGCAGCATTGAGCGGGTAGACTTCAGTGAAGAGAAAGAAGATAAGGGTTATGTGTTAGTAGAGTTGGAACGAGGTCGCGCTCAGTGGCAATTTTGTCCCTTGCCAGTTCGTCCTTTCCGAACCATTGAGGTGGATGTTTCTGAAGCGACTGACCCTCAAAGTGCATTAATTAAAACGATTGGCAAAAAGAAGATTCAAAATGCCGTTGTGCGGCTAATCTACAAGCTACGTTCTGAACAACTCGACTTAATCGATAACACCGCTATCCATCAATCCTTGAGTGACGCCCACAGCTACACCATTCGCCCAGAATTAGTCAGTCAGCTCGCTCGTCCTCGCTTACCGGAACTGGGTGTTGGGACTAGCATCAACCCCATGGATGCTTTGTGTACTTATTTAGAAAACCGTCAAGACCTCAAGGATATCTCGAAGGAGATGTTGGAGGCAGCACATCGGTTACTCGCTGGGGAAAACGATAGCTGGTTAGACATGGCTGAGATTGAGGCTGTACAGCTTAGACAGACTCCAAGCAGCCCGCAGATGGGAGAGAACACGAATACCCAACTGCGGTTGCTTTAGAGATGATTTAGATTAGGGAGAAGGAGTACCTGCGCTGGCAGGGGTCTCTCCTGGAGTTGTCGTTGCCGCAGGGGTCTCTGCCGGAGTCGTCGTTTCTGCGGGGGTCTCTGCCGGAGAAGTTGTGGCTGCCGGAGAAGTCGTATCTGTCGGTGTTTCTTCTTTCGGCTGGCAGGCGGCTAGCGTTGTCACCAAGCCCAGTAGAACTAGAACGAAGATTTTTGATTTCACAGTAAACATCCTCACATTCATTTCAAGTTTTCGGCGGCTCTCCTATCCTTACAGAAATGTTAAGTTTATTTCACACTTCTAGGAAAGGACTTTCTGGGGTATTCTCTACTACTCTTGTTACATATAGCAAGACCCTAGTCAAAAATACCTACGATCGCAGGCTTCGCTAGGGACGATGCTAGCCTAAAACGAGGCTACCCCTGATTAGGGTGGCCTTATTCAAGCTCGTACCTCTCCTGCTTACAGGGAGACGCTATTACTTACCGATCGCCATTCTATCCGTCCGGACTCTTTCGGCTGCGAGATTGGCTCCGCAAGAGGGATACCCCCAAAAACCTAGAATTCCAGGGTTAACACACAAATGACTTAAACAGTATGGGATACAGTTAACCATGTCAACAAATAGCCGTTTTTTAGGGTTTAGGGTTCTCCCCAACGACAGAGTTTTCCTTTAAAATCCAAGAGTGTTCTTTTGACACGCTTCCCTATGTCCAAGATATACAAACTGGTGCCCGTGATATTCGCGACTACAACTCTTTTCATGGGTTTAATGGAACAGTTCCCCATTGCAACAGCAGGGACTTGTGTGGCAGGTAGTAGTTGTGGGCAGCAACCCATCAAGTTTATACCAGGGCAACGCATTACCGTTGAAGTTGTGAACTTGACTCAACGGATGGTTCAGTTGCAAAAAATAGCTGGCACTAACCCCGTAATTATTCGTCCGGGACAGGTGCTGTCTTTTGGACGAGGAGGTAAGACAGAACCTAATTTTTCGGTAGTGGTTTGGGATGCAACCGGAGTACCGTTGAAGGTCAATATTCTGAAACCCGAAGCCAGAACTTTGCGGATAGAAGTGCGTCCTGGTGGGCGTCCTCCAGGCGATCGCTCCATTTATCTTAAAGATGATGGTCAAGTTGCCGTTTTCTAAATTCTTTCGGGATTCTGATTTTCACCCATCCCCAGAAGCTCCGTTGGTGTCAGATTGAAGATTGAACTGGATAAGATTCCTTGCCTCTGATGAGACCGCTTTTTCTACAGAATTGACTCTCCTAAACGTAAACTTGAGTGTTCTTTTTTTACAGTTTGAAAACAAACGTAAAACCCCCTAGAATTGCCTTGATTTTTTCCCAAAAAGTAGTAGATTGAAACTATGAAGCAACTCAAGCTTCTCTGACCGATAGTTCAGTAACGTTCAACCTTAAAAAGGAGGGCAGTCAATACCTATCAATTTTGGGTCTGCTTCGTTAGGTTCTCTAGCAAGAGTAGCACTGGACAAAATAATTGATATTTCCTCAAATAGAACGTAGGGAGCGATGCTTCTAAACTTCGTGCTTTAGAGCAACTCTGTCTCAGGTCAATAATAGAGGAAATCCCTTGATGAGATTAGTTTTGTTGCTACTATTGTTCAGAAATTTGATTTCAGCGTTCAAGAGTAGCCAAGATCAATTGATCTTGGCTACTTGTTATATTGGGAAATTCAAGATTACCCACCAATCAAAACCGTGGGACAACCTTTAACAATTTTATTAGGAGGGCCTACCGCCTCGACAATGGTGTCTCCCATACGACAAGCTGGGAGATTGTTAATTAAAACCGTGGCGCTGCCATCAATAACCACACCCGGCCCATGAGGAGGAAGAGGTAAAGGTGTACTACACATATGGATATCTGCACCGCCTGCACTACTGGTAATGGTGCTGCTCATAGTTGCCGCCGTCGTTGCCTTGGTTGTTTCTTCCGCCGCCTTCGCCGCAGGAGCACCGGGCGTGCCCGCAGCCGCAAGTGTAGCCGCCTCAGCCGTTCGGATAGTGATGTCAGCTACTTGTTTGGTCGATTGTAAAGCGGCTGCACCGGCTAGGGGTATACCTCGCCATGCGGGTAACCCACCAATGAACACATTGAGGCTACCTGGGCCTCCAGTCAAGACGGGGGGAAGAGGATGTACAACAGAGTCAGTAATTCTAGCCGCGGGTCTGCTCATAAAGAACTCCTGTTTCTAATTGAGTTTAATGATGGCACCTCTAACATTGACGAGACCGGTGGCTGTAATATCGATTTGTGCTGCATCGATGGTCAGTTTGGTTCCGGCTTTGATATTGATTTCACCCGTTGGGCTACTCATCGTAATCGTAGCTAAACCCCCTAGACTCGTTTTGATTTCAATCTTTTTACGTTGATCATCTAAGCGTACATAATGACCATCTCTCGTTTTAATTTCCGCAAACTTTTCCGTGTCATTGAGATGGAGGTGATGACCGTAAACGGTATCGATATAAACTCCTTTTTTACTGGCACCTTTATCCTCTTCCACAAACTGGAGTTGATGACCGGTTCGAGTTTTGACGGTTCGTAAACGCACTTTACCACCCACAACGCTATCCTCTACCCTCTCGGGTGGAGCATCCGTTCCATTCCAGACCCCACCAATCACGTAAGGACGATGGATGTCACCGTGCTCAAATGCAACTAACACTTCGTCATTGATCTCCGGCAGGCAGTCAAAGCCTCGGTTGGGGCCTGCGCCTGTTCCCACAACCCGCGCCCAATAACTAGCGTGGTCTTCAGTCAGAGTGGGAAACTTGACTTTCACTCGACCCCACTTATTCGGATCTTTGTTGTCTGTGACAATGCCAACTAAGGGAGTTTGCCCAGCTTGGCGGGGAGTTTGGGGGGAGAGTATGGATAGGAGGTCTCCCCCTCGTAAGCCCCGCACGCAAAACTCGGTGGTGTAAACTTGCTCGTGGTAAAAGTGACGGGTTTCTGTGACATAGTACTTGCCGCTATAGTCCCCCATATCTTGGACTTTTACGACCTTCCCCGGTCGGATTTTTGGGTTGCCCTCAGCCTTAGCATCCGCATGGACAAATTCTCCGCCTAACTCGTCACATAACGTTTGAGCGATTGTCTTCGCCTCAGACCTACTGAAGACAGGCTGATCCACGACAATCATTTTAGGGGTTGGAGGTTGACCTTTGAAGCTCCTACTCGTCCGACTGCCTTTGCCATTCTCTGTCTCAGTCCAGACCTTTTCTGAATTTGCTTTTTCCACAATAGGCTGCTTCTTGCTGTAGTCCCAACCCCTGACTTCTACTTCACTTACCTGTTGAGCACTACTCACTCGGACACTGAAACTATGTAAGTTTTCTAACCACTTAAGGTCTAAGGACTCGTCCACTTTGGGTTTACGAAAGTTCAGTTTGCCATCCTGAACAAACAGTTCAAAGCCATTCCGGGCAGCTCGTTCCCGAAGGAATTGCAGATTGGTCTGATTGTTTTGAAAAACATAGCCATTGGCACCAGAGATATCACCGTAGCCATGAGGCCCACCTGTGTCGTCAATTGTGCCCGTTGGGATTCCTACTTCTCCAACGATCTTACTGACAATGTCGCTATCTTTCATGTTTTGGAAAGAGCGGTTGTAGCGTCCCCGTTGTAGGCGATGAGAGACATCGTACCCACGAATAATAATTGGAGCCTGGGAGCCACTGGTAAAGTGGGCTTCCATTGCCGTAATTTCCCCTTCTAGAAGATAGCCTGTATCCTCCTGTTGAAACTCCTTCGCTTCTGTGGTGCTGGAAGTGAAACCAATCTTGATAGACTTGCCAATGGCAAACAAGTTTTGATGCTTCCACGGCTTATCTTCTTTCCTGCCGGGAGAATAAGCATTTTGGATAACGAGTGTAAACATGCCTGGGAGGTGGAGGCTCTCTTCAACAGAGATTTGCAAAATGTCCTCCAATAAGTCATTAGAGGCTTTCTTACCATCAATCTCTAACTTCGGTTTGGCTAAATAACGCAGAGACATAGATATACCTCTAGAAAGCTTAATGCAGGCTTAATCCTGCTTGTAGAATACTAAGAATTACTGGTTACAGGTTCGTTATCTTTTGCTGTTAGCTGATTTGCCAGTTAATAACTCGTGTGAGGTATAACTCTACGACAAAAAAGCCTCCCGGCTTTGATCTCGACGTAAGTTGGCGCTGGGACTAGGCGTCTGTTGACCGGGTTGAGGGTTGGGTAAGTCTACCTGTTCGAGATCCAAATCAACCGATGCTCGTACTGGTGTACCATCTGGGCGAAACAGAGTCAACTTAAAGCTAAAAGTCTTGACAAAACAACGTAAGTAATTATGTTTGCCCCAAGTAAAGAGATAGATTGGGGGGCGTTTTTCCTTCGCACTGCCATTCCCCTTGTTGATAAATTCAACAGCTAGTTTGAATTTCTTGATCGTGTCAAGGACACTGCCATCTTTAGTTTCATAGGTATCAATCAGGATATTGCTAATTTTGAGGGAATAAGGATTTGGATGTTTGAAGCTAACTTTGTTGTTGCCTTTACCTGTAGAGGCTCCTTTCGCTTGCTCTAAGTTCATGCTTCGACTAAAAGCCAGTTGGTTGGGATTAAACATAAATTCAATGTCTTCCCCCTCACCTTGATAAACAGCGATGAGCTTTGCTTTTTCTAAGGTCATTTTCTTACCCTCCGAAGTCCTAGAACATTCCTAAATCAATCCAGTTATTCACTTAGACAATCACTCTCAGCTCTCAATAGTAGTGACCATACCGTTCTCGCTCTATGGCTAACCTCTGCCGTACTAAACTATAAATTTCTCGCGCTAGTAGCTCCAAGTTTTGCTCATCTTTGTTTTGAGTATCCTGATGTTGTGCAGTAGGTTCTGTTGATGAAAATTCATCTTGAGGGGAAGCTTCTTCTTCTGAGCTGAACCTTTGGATAGGAGTTTCTTGGCTGAAGCTTGATGAAGCCTCAGAAGAACGGGATTGTTCGGGAATTAGGTTTTCCCAAGCATTAAATTCTTGCCAATCAGAGGGCTGTTGATTTATGGAATCGTTAAACGCCATTTGTATAGGAGTTTCTCCTCCAAAATTTGAGGAGGAATGAGTCGTTGTATTCTCTAATAAATCAGCAATACTGAACCAGGAACTTGACACCTCGCTAGTATATGTAGAACTTCCTACTTGTTGAGGCTCTTGATTAGACTCTGGAGTCGTTTTAGGAATGGCATTACTGGCTCTTTGAAGGGTCAAAGGTTCAGTATCAAGGCTCACTGAAGGAACTTTTACGCTTGATTGTAGAGCTTGACTGAATGCATCTTCAGGTAATGGGGAGGGTGTTGTGCTTTGCACGACAAGCCGATGTGAGGTTTCTGGCATTGCTTGAACAATTGTCGGTTGCTCTGTTGAGAACTCAGGAGTTGATGGTGTAGAGAGCAACGATGATTGTTGATTGAGAGGTTGGATTAGGGGTAATGTATGGCGTGTTTCTACTAAATTTTCTAAGACTGTTGGTAACTGAGGAATGTCTTGATTCTGGATGGAGGATTCATCTCCAGTTACCTTTGTTTGTAGCAGATGGGCTGGAAGAGCAGGACTATTGGAAGAGGCGGGGGAGATTTGAGGAGCCTTTTCTTGTGCTTCCTCAAAATTATTGGCAGTCGGCAATCTTTCGGATTGCAAGTTAGCATCACTTTCTAACAGAGGTTGTGCGATGATTGGCTCTGTTAATGACCTGTTTTCGTCGAGTTGAGAAAGTTCTGTGGGCGGAAGCGATTCTGGCTGAGTTGGGTAGGGAACAGGTGTCGCTTCATCCGGTAAAGCCTTTGGCATAACCAGCGTCGAGTCTGTGGTTATGGCTTGGCTGATGGTAGAAGGTAACTCTGTCTCGCTAGCTGAGGGCGTAGACGCCGTATCCACTGGAGTTGTTTCCGGAAGCGGCTGTCTCTGGATGGCAGATTCTTGTGCAGCAGTTGGGGAAGTGATATCGGGAGGAGCGATCGCTTCTTCTTGTGCAGGTGCGATCGCTTCTGCTCCCGTCTCCTCTGTTTCTAAAAGCGTTTGTCTTTGAATTGGCGATGCCTCTGGAGTCGTTGGAGGCGTGATATCAGGATGAACACTCGCTTCTTCTTGTGCAGGTGCGATCGCATCTGGTGGCGTTTCCTCTATTTGTGGAAGCGACTGTCTCTGGATAGACGATGTCTCTGGAGTCGTTGGGGAAGTGATATCAGCAGGAGCGATCGCTTCTTCTTGTCTAGGTGCGATCGCACTTGGTGCCGTTTCCTCTATTTGTGGAAGCGACTGTCTCTGGATAGACGATGCCTCTGGTGTAGCGGAGGAAGTGATATCAGCAGGTGCGATCACCTCTTCTTGTCTAGGTGCGATCGCATTTACTACCGTTTCCTGTGTTTCTAGAAGCGGTTGTCTTTGAATTGACGATGCATCTGGAGTCGTTGAGGAAGTGATATCAGTAGGAGCGATCGCTTCTTCTTGTGCAGGTGCAATTATATCTGGTGCCGTTTGTTCTGTTTCCAGTAGCGGTTGTCTCTGGATAGACGATGCCTCTGGAATAGTTGGGGAAGTGAGGTCAGTAGGAGCGATCGCTTCTTCTTGTGCAGGTACGATGGCGGCTAGTGCCGTTTCCTCTATTTGTGGAAGCGACTGTCTCTGGATAGACGATGCCTCTGGAGGTGTTGGGGAAGTGATATCAGCAGGAGCAAGCGCTTCTTCTTGTGCAGGTGCGATCGCATCTGCTCCCGTTTCCTCTATTGACTGAAGCGATTGTCTTTGAATTGATGATGCCTCTGGTGTAGTTGAGGAAGTGATATCAGGATAAGTACTTGCTTGTTCTTGTGTTGGTGCGATCGCACTTTGTGCCGTTTCCTCTGTTCCTAGAAGCGGTTGTCTTTGAATTGACGATTGCTCTGGAGTCGTTGAGGAAGTGATATCAGGATGAACACTCGCTTGTTCTTGTGCAGGTGAGAGCGCACTTACTACCGTTTCCTCTGTTTCTAGAAGCGATTGTCTTTGAATTGACGATTCCTCTGGAGCTGCTGGGTAAGTGATATCGGGATGAGTACTTG
>DATNQL010000785.1:0-2833 GCA_036704025.1 Stenomitos sp. | reverse complement strand
GCACGTATTGACTGGCGTAAGGCAAATTACCGTGGATAAAGCTGACCGGATTATTAATTTCGTGAGCCACACCCGCAACCAGCTGTCCCAAACTAGACATTTTTTCAGTTTGAATCAGTTGTGCTTGCGTGCGTTGCAGTTCGTGTAAGGCAAAAGCCAGCTGATTCGCCTGTTCTCTTAATTGCGCTTCCGATTTACGCAAAGCCTCCTCAACCTGCTGGCGCTTCACTATATCCTTTTTCAGAAGCGCATTAGCTGCCTGGAGTTCCGCAGTTCGTTCCTCAACTTGCCTTTTTAAATCATCGTGAGCTTTTTGCAGTTCCTCCTCCGCCTTGACCCGAAAAGTTATTTCTCTCTGCAATTGCTCATTAGTTTGCCTTAATTCACTGGTGCGTTCGTCTACCGCCTGCTGTAAAGCCTCAATCACGCCATACATTTCCGTGGGGTCCAGCACTTGCAGCAGGCTAGTCTGGGAAACGATTCCCAGTAACTCCCCCTGATTCCCAGCAACAACTAAGCGGCGCACATGTCGCCGCTGCATCTCCTGATGGGCCACCCACAGCGATTCATCTGGCCCCAAACAAAACAACGGCGTACTCATAACATCTTGCGCTTGCAACTGAGACAAATTCAGCTCCAATGCCTGAAATTCCACCACATCTCCTTCAGTGACAATCCCAACGGGCACCAAAAAGTACGGTGTTCTCACCCCGGAGTGTGGAGTTAAGCTATTTTCAATATTCAGCCGTTGTTCCTCCATCCTGGTAATCACCACACAGCTGACCCGATACTCTGCCATCAACTGAGCTAAATTCAATACTGATGCAGTCGATGGTGCATGAATCACTTGAGTTGTCATCACGTCTGCAACAGACCACAATCGTGTTAGAAGATTGGCGGGTTGCATCGATGCGCGAATGCTTCCTGGTGTCAACATCCCTATCAGCTGACCCTGCTGGCTTAAAATCGGCAAGTGGCGAATGCGATGGTGACGTAATATGGATAGAGCGCTGAAGATATCTTGAGCATCAGATTGAGTAAGGGTAACTACTGGATGGCTCATTACATCCGCCACATTTACACTTTTTAAGTCCATCCCGGCAGCAATAAGTCTAACAATATCTCGTTCCGTAAATATCCCTACTAACTGCGATGCTTCCATCACCAAAACACAGCTAGCTCGCTTCAGCCTCTCTTGTTGGGAAGATTCGCCGTTATCCTCAACTTCCGGCAGCCCACTTTCTCCGTTGACCGGGCAGCTGCTTCTCACCAGCGCCATTCGGTGCAGAACTTCTACCAGGGAAGTATGAGGAGCGACGGTCAGGGTGTGGGGATTGATGGCATTTTTAAGGGTTAGAGAATAGATAGGCGGGCCGTTGAGCTGCATAGGGATAAAATTGTGTGATGATTTCCACATCACATCATTAATGCAGTCAATTGTATGCTGTTATACTGCACACAGCTATAGAGTGAGATTTACTCTTTTGAGACAGGTAATTTGTCGTTGTATTTAAAAACACATTACTAATCGGTGATTTGCGAACTCTGACAAGTACTGCAAAAATTAAGCGTCGAGTTGGGTGGCGTCCTCCCGCTCTTCCGACCTGGGATGAATTAAAGTGTCTCTGGATTTATCAGGTTTGGGTTCATTAGGAGATTGTTTCGCGGGAATCTTTTTTTGCCCCTCCTTTTGCCCCTCTTTAGTGGTAGATGTTCCCAGTAATACTTGAATTTGAGGCCCAGACCGAGCTAAACGAATCAGGGCTCCATCTCTGATGGCAGCTTCGTTAATGCGTTTGCCTTCTAGGTAGGTACCGTTTGCACCTAAATTAACAACTTCCCAGTTACAACCGTGACGTCGCAGCTCTACATGATGCCGCGAAACTACGGCACTGTAGAGGATGACATCGTTATCAGTAGCTCTCCCAATCCGAATCACCGATTCCTCATCAAAAGTCCAACTTTGAATTGGGATCGACTGAAGTGGATGCAGCAGGTTTAAAGTAATCACATTGGCAGCGTCAATTGATTTTGGATGCAATAACTAGAATCGACTAGGAGAGCTGAAACAGAAAGGTTACCAGGTCTCCTTTACCGAGAGCGATGCGATCGCCCGATCGCAATCGGTGTCGGTTGCCTCTCGGCAGGGGCGTGTGATTAATATAAGTGCCGTTAGAACTCCCGACATCTTCAATATAATAGGCATCTCCCTCGATCCGGATATCCGCGTGAATGCGAGAAACGACCTCGGAATTTGGAAAACCCGAAACGTCTATATCCGGGGGAATTTGATCGTTGGGCTTACCTATATGAACTATAGGTAAATTTTGGGGCAGCTCGATGTCCGTTTTAGTTTGGAGGTGCAGAAGCTTTGCTGTTTGCTGCTGCAATCGAGTTGGGGAAGTGGGGTGTGGTGCTGATTGGGCTGGACTTGCAGGCTGAGCTTGTTCGCTACCGACCGCTGGCGGTGGTGCGGGTGGAGTTTCTCCAGCGGTTGCTTCGATGCCGGGATTTTGTGGAACAGGTGCTGGCGAACTCATTTGCAAAGGTAACGGTTCTATTAAAGGATCTGGTTCGATTAAATCCGGTACCGACACTTGTTGTGTCGGCGCAGCCGCGACCGTACCTGGGGCGGCTGTCTGTTCTTCTCCTTTGACAGAATTAGTGGCCTGCAAGTTAAAGCCGCATTGACCGCAGAAGCTGGCGTCTGTCTGCACCGTCGCACCGCAGTTAGGACAATTGGTTGTGGCCGGTAACGGTGTATAACAGGCTTCGCACTGAACCGCTCCGTCTGGATTTTGGTGATTGCAGTTTGGGCAAACAATCATGAAAT
>DATNQL010000784.1:0-3473 GCA_036704025.1 Stenomitos sp. | reverse complement strand
AATCAGAGTGCAATCAAGCTGTTGCTTCTAAAATCTGCGTAGCTAATGTCACAGTGCAGATCAATAGCGACGAACCTCAGCTAGTTACCTATAGCCAACGCATTCCCCTCAAAACTGGAGATACTCTTAGAGTATTGGACTTTGGACAAAAGAAATCATATTCGCGATACTTAAACGCGAATAAAAGGAACTAATTAGGGAGGCTTAGCCAACTTTAAGCAACCGTTGGTATAGAGGACTTAATTTTTTTCCCCTTTTTAATCACCGGATGCCGTTTTCTTTTTTCCCTTAAGTTACCTGGAATCCTTCCCGTGGAAAAACCACGAGGTTTGGGAGAAACGGCCGGTGTACCAATCTGCCGAATAATTCGGGAGAAGTCCCTTTGTACCCGACTAGGTGTGATGGAATTATGATTTTTGGAGTGGTAATACTTCTCCCAAGGGCGAGGTAGATTGTCAACTAATTCCCGCGCTGCCCACAGTTGTACATAAGCCAGTAGAGTCAGTTGCATCCAGTTTTCTTCATGCTTCACATCTGGTGTTTGAAATGACCCCATTAATAACCGTTGCTTGCCAAAACGAAGCATATGCTCCATGTCAAATCGTTGTCGGTAAGCATGAGTTAAATCCAGGGGTGTTAGTTCATGTCGTCTTTGCCCCATGACAATTAACCACATCGGACACCAAAGTGGTTTGCCCATCTCATCAGTTACTTGTACTCGTAGCAGGGTAAAAGGATGTTGGTGCATGGGATATTCTTTAGTTCCCCGCATTAACATCTGATGCCAACAAGTAATTGTTAAATGGAGGCTTCGCCCACGACGAGTTGTAAAACTTGTTTCTACTATTTCATCCGTTGAATGCCAAGTTGCTTCATCCTTTAAATCAAAGCGCTCCCCATACCAACGACGGTGTCCCCGATGAACTGTAACTGCTTCAACAAGTTCAGGTTGACGATAGAAGACGCGATTACTACGCGCTCTTGTAACAATGACTGCATTAGGCTTAGACAAGAGTGGGTTAAGAAACTGACGTTGCGAATAATAACTATCCGCCGCCAGTACAGACAATTGGTCGTGGGGGAAAATCGGGCAATAATCCAGCACGGTATCTATTTGCTCTAACCCCACGGCTACAGGGTTAGAATCTGCTGGAACTCGTTGTCCTGATAGAGGAATTGACCAAGGGATATGAGGAGTTTGATGACGTTCGGGTAAAAAAGAGAACAGTGAATACAGATGTCCAATATTAATCGGTTTATTACCTTTAATTGTATTGGGTTGATGAATGTATGCACGGTCTTCTAAAGTTTTAGCAAAAGGGCGTGGCATTGGGGTAGTATCCAAGCCAAATAAATGAAACTTCCGCTCAGTCGGTGCGGGAATTAATGGCGCGAGCGCTTTGAGTAAAGACTGTTGAAAAAGTTTTTTTTCCTCCCAGGCTGATTCCGGCTTACTGGGATGACAAAATTGTACAATAGCTTTATATAAAGCGCTATAACCTCGGCGAAACAAGGGATGTTCGCTCAATTCTACGGGAGAAGCAGCCGTTGTATTCCCAGAGAGAGCATCCAGTAAATCCATTAAACTGTCATGGCTATAGGGAAAAAGTTCGTATAACTGTTGGCGAAATTGCTGCAATTGGGAGATTTGAGCTTCACAGGGTGTAATTGGCATAAACAGTAATGAATCTAGTCAGCTAGCTTCGCGACCGTTAATCGCGAAGCATTTTAACATTTAATTAAGTCATCTCTCCTTGTCGGTTGCTTTCCTTATGAATCGCCAGAAACCTAAACTTGCTCCAGACCTAGCTAAAAGAGCTGACCGTTTAACGGTTACCATTGCTACACTCAAAGCACAAATTCAAGAAATTATTGACAGAGGTGAAGTAGCTCCCAAGGGCTGCTATGTGGCTCGTTATCAGGTACGACAACGACAGAAAGTTTACTGGTACTATAAGCTACAAGCTACAGATGCTATTTTTGAGCAGGCAACAGATAGTGAAAAAAAGAGTAAGTATAAGCATCTAGGTCGAGCTGGCAGTGAAGAGCATATCGCAGCAGTGACGCAGGTAATGAGACGCAATCAAATTGATGAGCTTGAGCGTACAATTAATTCTCTGGCTAACAGCTTACTTGATTTATATTACGACAAAGAAAGTGAAACTCTACCTGAGAATCCTGATTGAATAGAGCCAGTGCAGCATTTTCGAACTGGCTGTACAGAAACACTAATTAATTGAACATAGTCTTCGCGGTTTCTAATCGCAAAGTAATTCCCTCTTTGTCCAAAGTCGAATGGGAATCACTCCCATCATGGAATTCATCGCTAAGTACTACGGGAAACAGTACGCCCCCAACACTCGCGAAACTATCCGTCGTCAGACCGTTCATCAGTTTTTAGAAGCTGGTATTCTGCTCGCCAACCCAGACAAGCCTTCCAGACCACCCAATAGCCCAAAAACTGTTTATCAAGTCGAGGAAAACACGCTGGAGTTACTCCGTGCTTACGAGACAGATAGCTGGACTGATAAACTAAAAATCTACTTAACGTCGGTCGAGACACTACAAGGGCGATACGCCTTAGAACGGGAGATGGAATGTATTCCTGTCACAGTCGCTCCAGGTCAGACCATCTCATTATCACCAGGTGGGCAGAACCTACTGATTGAGCAGATTATCAACGAGTTTTGCCCTCGTTTCACTCCAGGTGGAAAGCTAATTTATGTAGGTGATGCAGCTAATAAGTGGGGCTACTTTGACAGAGAATCACTTGAGGCATTAGGTGTTACCGTCGATGCCCACGGAAAGATGCCCGACGTTGTGGTTCACTATGTTGAGAAGGATTGGCTCGTGCTGATTGAGGCTGTTACCAGTCATGGCCCTGTAGACCCAAAACGCCGGAATGAACTTGAGATAGTATTCAAGGATTCAACAGCGGGTCTTGTATTTGTCAGCGCTTTCCTGAATCGAAGCGACCTGGCGAAATATTTGAGCAGCATTTCTTGGGAAACCGAAGTTTGGATAGCCCAGTCTCCAACTCACATGATCCACTTTAATGGAGAGCGGTTCTTGGGGCCATACTGATTAAGACTTGAAGTACCGAAACTGGAGGCAACGGAGAAACCATGAAAAAACTCATCAACAACCCCGACGACGTAGTACGCGAAAGCCTACAAGGTATGGCAGCCGCCCATCCTGCCTTACTCAAAGTCCACCTTGATCCCCACTTCATCTATCGCGCCGACGCACCCATTCCAAACAAAGTCGCCCTTATCTCCGGTGGTGGTAGTGGACACGAACCCATGCATGGTGGTTTTGTTGGCTTCGGCATGTTAGATGCTGCCTGTCCCGGCGAAGTCTTCACCTCTCCCACTCCTGACCAAATGTTAGAAGCTGCCAAGATGGTCAATGGGGGTGCGGGTGTCCTCAATATCGTTAAAAACTATAGTGGCGACGTCATGAACTTCGAGATG
>DATNQL010000783.1:0-4157 GCA_036704025.1 Stenomitos sp. | reverse complement strand
GTTTATTTTAGGGCGGGATGCCTTAACACGAGATCAGCTCGATGTAGCACTCCAGCAGTACCAAAAGAGTCTGGCGGCTTGGCTACCAGAAACACAAAGTAGAGAAGAGTGGGAGCAGGGAAACAGTGCTTTCATGTTCTGCTTGATGCAGGGAGATGAAGGTTACACCAACGAGCAGCAGAACCTTTCCCATCCAACATCCCAAACCCAACCCCAAGACGTTAATGCCGAAACATGCCGTCCAGTCCGAGAACGGCACAATCCAACGGTGTTAGAGCGTGTTGGGTTACTCTTCCATCACATGGGATTGTGTCATTGCCGCCAAGCCGAGTTGCAACCGCTCACCAGCCGCACCCAGTGGGAACAAGCCAAAGACTCATTGAGTAAAGCCATTGAGGTATTGACCATCGCTAGGCGGTCAGATTTGGTTGCTCAGTTAACCCTTCAGCTCGGTGAGATCTTAAAACAGCTAGCAAGCTGGACTGAATTACAGGCTCTGGCCTTACACGCTCTGGAAGACCCGCAAACCCAAGACAGTCCAGTACAATTGGCTCAAGCTTATGGTTTTTTGGCGGTTGTGGCCTTAGCTCAGTCCGAATGGGAAAACGCTAAGTACTTAGCCCTGGGGGCTTTTGACCTCCTGGCACAATCCCCATCACCCCAACCCCTGCACCAAGGAAGGTATCTGTTCTATTCCGCCAAAGCACAGCGGTCGTTGGGTGAACTCAGCTCAGCGATTGCCAACCTAGAACAGGCCATCAAAGCCGATTCTTGGTCACCGTCGGTTCTCAAAAAGCAGCCACAGCTTTATATTGACATCTTGGAAGAATTGCGATCGCTCTATCTAGAGCAAGGGCAATATTGGAGAGCGTTTGAACTCAAACAGCAGCAACGATTGATTGAGCAACAGTATGGCTTTTCCACCTTTCTGGGAGCGGCTCCCTTACAACCTTTTACCCGCCAGGGTCGAGGGATATCCTCCTTAGAAATTGCGGCAGCAGGGCGTCAATCGGATGTGAATCGCCTACTTGAACGTCTGAGCCGTAATGACCATAAACTGACCATCATTCACGGTTCTTCTGGTGTTGGCAAAAGTTCATTAATTAATGCGGGTTTAGTCCCAGCTCTGGAATCCCGGATTATTGGAGCCAGAGAAGCGATGCCGATTGTGCAAAAAGCTTACAGAGATTGGCTGGGGGAACTAGAACGACGTCTAAAAAAGGCTTTGACGGGTCGGCAAGTTAAAGGGTTGAACAGTTCCCCTGAAGAATTTTCATCGGACTTGGAACTTAAAATTAGGCAATCTGTCTATGACGAGTCGGCTAGCTGTGCTGTACCTAACCCGGCTCAGCTCGATCCGGCGACTCTTCATCGGCAGGAAACACCTTCTCGGAGTACCGAGGAAGCCGCTACGTTAACGGAAAACTTGTTTCGCTCACAAACCCTAGCCCTGGCACTCTCCGTCGCACGATTACGCGAAGCCCAATCACACACATTAAATCAATCTCCAATTCCCAGTTTTCAACCTTCCATTTCTAGCCCAAGGCTTCAACAACTCCTGAAACAGTTGCGAGTGGCTGCGGAACACAAACTATTAACGGTTCTCATCTTTGACCAATTTGAAGAATTTTTCTTCTGTACGAACCTAGAACAACGGCGTGAGTTTTATGAGTTTTTGGCGCAGTGTTTAAATCTGCCTTTCTTAAAAGTCATATTGTCACTCCGAGAAGATTATTTGCACTATTTGTTGGAGTGTGAGCGCTATTGTAATCTCAGTACTATTAATAACAATATTCTGGATCGGCAGCTTCGCTACCATTTAGGAGATCTTTCGCCAGATGATGCCAGAAACGTGATTAGCACGTTAGCCGCTGTCTCTCAGTTTCAGTTAGAAGAATCTTTGATTGCAGCCCTCGTGCGAGATTTAGCAGGCACGACAGGAGTGGTGCGCCTGATTGAGTTGCAAGTTGTAGGACAACAACTACAAACGGAAAAGATGACGACCCTAGAACAATATTACGGTCTAGGACGTGACCCAAAAGCCACATTGGTGGAGCGATCGCTATTGAGCGTGATCACCGATTGTGGGCAAGAGAACGAAGATACAGTGTGGCAAGTTCTGTTCTCCTTAACCGATGAACGCGGGACTCGTCCGTTGAAAACCATGCCTGAGTTGGCTGTAGGGATTGGTGTTACACCCAAGTGCTTCACGGAGCAATGCTTAACCAATTGTGACTGGTCAAAAGAACAACTCACACCCAACAAACTTGACTTGATTTTAAAGATTTTGGTAGGTTCTGGTTTGGTATTTCGGGTGCCGGAGGAGCAACAAGACCGATATCAGCTCGTTCATGATTATCTCGTCGAACCGATTCGTCAAAAATATCATCAGCTTGCACAGTTAAATGTAGTGGCAAAGCTAGAACAAAGTGAACAGGCACTGGTTCTAGCGCATCAACAGCGCTTGCGAGCCAGGATCGTGGGTGTAACCATGGCCATTTTAGCTATGATGGCGGGTGGCTTGGGGTGGCGAGCTGAGGTTCAAAGACGACTCGCTGCCAACCTTTCGATTAATGCTCAGTTAAGTGCCAAAAGTGCTTCTTCAGAAGCTCTGTTTGTCTCTAATAAAAAGTTTGATGCCCTGTTAGAAGGAGTGAGAGCAGCAAGACGCCTCAAGGATTTAGAGACGGCGAACAGTGCCGTAGAACCCGATACCCATTTAAAGGTTGTCACGGCACTCTCGCAGGCGGTTTACGCCGCTTCGGAGCGCAATCGACTAGAGGGGCATAGTGATATTGTTTGGAAAGTGAGCTTTTCCCCTGATGGTCAGCTTTTGGCCTCCGCCAGCCAAGATCACACCGTGAAACTGTGGCGTCCTGATGGAACGTTAGTGACGACTCTCAACGGACATCACAATAGTGTGACCAGCGTCTCGTTTAGTCCCGATAGCCAGATGTTGGCCTCCAGTAGCCAAGATGGCATCGTTAAGCTCTGGCGTCGCGATGGCCATCTTGTGAGTACGTTTCGGGGTCATGTCGGTCAGGTCTATAGTGTGAGCTTTAGTCCCAAGGGTCAACTCATCGCTGTTGCGGGTGGGGATGGTACCATTCGATTTTGGACTTTTGAGGGCCAGTTAGTTCAGACCTTACAGAGTCACACGGGTGTTGTGAGATGGGTTAGCTTTAGTCCAGAGGGTGACAGAGTCGCTTCCGCCCGTCAGGATGGAACCATTGAGCTATGGACGCGACAAGGTCAGTTACTGCAAACCCTCAAAGGACATAGGGGCAAGGTCAACTGTGTGGTGTTCAGCCCTAATGGTCAGTTCCTGGCGTCAGCGAGCGATGATAAAACCGTAAAGCTGTGGAACCGTGACGGAAAGCTGCTCAAAACTTTCTCCAAGCATCAAGGATGGGTGCTCGCTGTGGCCTTTAGTGCAGACAGTCAGTGGATTGCCTCTGCCAGTGCTGACAATGTGGTTCGGCTGTGGAATCGCAATGGCACCCTCCGGCAAACGTTTACAGGACATAGCGATATTGTCACTTCTGTGAGTTTCAGTCCCACTCCGGTTGGCGGGTTGCAAGTTGACCCGTTATCCGTTGAAAGCTCAAAGAAAAACTTACATCGATCAACCTTCAACTCAGTTCCCCTCTTAGCCTCTGCCAGCAATGACAAAACCATTCGGCTTTGGGGTTTAGATAACCCGTCTCGCCTGATTTTGCCCGTTCGAGATCAGGTGAGAGAGGTGACGTTTTCTCCGGATAGTCAACTGATAGCCACGGCAGGCAATGACAAGACGGTGAAACTTTGGACTCGTAAGGGTCAGTTACTCCAAACCTTAAAGGGTCATCGAGAGCGCATTGACAGCATTAGTTTTAGTCCGGATGGTCAACTTCTGGCCTCAGCCAGCCGGGATGGAACAATGAAACTCTGGACTCGTAAGGGTCTTTTAGTCAAGACCATCACTGGGCATCAAGGCTGGGTACTGAGTGTCAGCTTTAGTCCTGATGGCAAGCGGCTGGCTTCTACAGGTCAGGATGGCACAGTGAAGCTCTGGACAGAAGAGGGTGTTTTGATTAAAACGTTGAGGGATCATCTCGGTTCCCCACTCCCAGCTTCGCCCAACAAGCCACCGGTCAACGGAAAGAATAACTCTGATG
>DATNQL010000782.1:0-3477 GCA_036704025.1 Stenomitos sp. | reverse complement strand
GGAATAATGTTAGAAAGGTTGGGTTCTCGTAACAATGTCAACCACTCTTGTACCGACTGCGGACGGTTTTCTGGCTTTAAATCCATCCCTTGAAGAATCGCCGAATTCACGGAGCTACTAATACTAGGATTAAGTTCTTGTGGTGGCGTTAACGGTGAACCGATAATCCTCGATACTGAACTAGTTGGGGGTGTTCCTGTCAGCAGCTTGTACAACGTTGCGGCTAAAGCATAAATATCTATACAAGGACTCCATCGCCCACGGCTGTTATACTGCTCCGGTGGTGCATAAGTGGGAGTCAAATGGGTGGTATGAGTCAGAGTTACATCGGGAATAAATGCACGCGCAATGCCAAAATCAATTAAAACCGCCTCAGACTGACAAGCTCGCACCATGATATTTTGCGGCTTCACATCTCGATGCAGTAATCGCTTTTGATGAACCAGAGTCAGTGCATCACCAATTTGCTCAATATAGTGCAACGCTTCAGATTCAGACAGAATACCGCAATTGGCTAAGGTTTCCCCTGCGATATACTCCATGACGATGCCCCACTGCTGCCCCTCTTTAATCAGCTCATAAACTTCCACAATGTGAGGATGCTGACATCCCTTCAAGCGTAGCGCCTGGTTGACAAAATCTTGTTGGCGCTTATCAAAGTCAGGACTGTTTGGCTCTATATCCCTAAGGGTTTTAATGACAACCTGATGGCCTCTTTTGTCCTGAGCCAGATAGGTGATACCAAAGCCACCTTGTCCTAGTTGGTGTTCAATGGTGTACTTGCCGCCTTGCAATACTTGCCCCGGAGTCCAAGCCATTGCTCATTTATGAATCGAAGAGGGTTGCTTTCATTTTGCCACAGCCGGATTGAATGGCAGAAAATCGTGATCAAGGGCTTCAGACTTCATCCCTCAGTCAAATCTATCCATCTGTTACTTAACGAAATCCATCAATTTCGCAACGAACCCTTAAGATCTATGAAGAATCCCTAACGAATTGGCTCCAGACTTTATCGCTGAGGCAAGGAATGTAAATCTATTATGCTTGATGCTAGTTCAGTTCTAGACGTATTACGACCCGTTCAAGACCCGGAACTCCGCAAGAGTTTGGTGGAATTGAATATGATCCGCAATGTCAAAATCGATCATGGCACGGTTAGCTTTACCTTAGTATTGACAACTCCCGCTTGCCCCTTGCGGGAATTTATTGTTGAAGATTGCCAAAAAGCCGTTAAGCAATTACCCGGTGTCGAAAAAGTCTTGGTGGATGTCACCGCCGAGACGCCTCAACAAAAACCCCTACCCGATCGCACAGGCATTAATGGGGTCAAGAATATTGTGGCAATTTCCAGTGGGAAGGGGGGTGTTGGGAAGAGTACCGTGGCGGTCAATGTCGCAGTAGCCTTAGCGCAGGCGGGTGCAAAAGTCGGTTTAATCGACGCGGATATTTATGGTCCCAATACACCAGCGATGCTGGGGTTAGCCAATGCTCAAGTGTCGGTGCAGCAAGGAGTCCAGGGCGAGGTATTGGAACCAGCCTTTAATCATGGCGTCAAATTAGTATCGATGGGCTTTTTGATTGACCTCGACCAGCCCGTAATTTGGCGAGGACCGATGTTGAATGGTATAATCCGCCAGTTTCTTTACCAGGTCAATTGGGGCGAATTGGATTATTTGATTGTGGATATGCCACCTGGAACCGGTGATGCCCAACTCACTTTAACTCAGGCTGTCCCCATGGCAGGAGCTGTGATTGTAACAACACCACAAACCGTAGCTTTATTGGACTCTCGCCGGGGATTAAAGATGTTCCAGCAGATGGGAGTTTCGGTGTTAGGCATAGTCGAAAACATGAGTTACTTTATTCCACCCGACCTACCCGATCGCCAGTACGATCTGTTTGGTTCGGGGGGGGGCGAGAAAACCTCCAAAGAGTTAAATATTCCCTTATTAGGATGTGTTCCTCTAGAAATTTCCTTAAGACAAGGAGGCGATGCCGGAGTGCCCGTGGTGGTAGGCGAACCCGATTCAGCATCGGCTAAGGCATTAGTGGCGATCGCATCCCAGATTGCGGCAAAAGTCTCGGTTGCCGCCCTCAGCAGCTCTTGAAGGATGAAGTTTGAAGTATGAACGATCAAGTGTGAAATGCCGCAAACTGTAAATTTCTGCTTTATTCGTCAACAAGCCAGTACTCTTTGAGAGCAACGCTGGGTCTCCTTCATGCTTCAGTCTTGATTAGAAAATCTTTTCTAAAATTCCTGACACTCAGACTTGAGTAGAGCTAATTGCTAACAATAAGAATCTTCACGAGCTTTATGTTGCAACGAACAGTATTTGGTAACCACGTTGGGATGCGATGGAAGTCGTTCCTGGCACCCTGGCAGCAATTAGACTGGCCCCTTTTAGGCTTAACCCTAGGTCTCACCGGTCTTGGCGGGGTGATGATTCGTAGTGCTGAACTGAACAATGGGCAAACAGACTGGTGGTGGCATTGGATTATTGGCGGTATTGGGCTAGCCATCATCCTAACGATCGCACGGTGGCGCTACGAACTTCTGATCCAATGGCATTGGGTTGTTTATGGCATCACGCTGGTCGGTTTAATCGCGGTGATGTTCATTGGTAGCACGGCCAACGGTGCTCAACGGTGGATCGGCATCTTGGGCTTCCAGGTTCAACCCTCTGAATTTGCCAAAATTGGGTTAATTATTAGTCTGGCGGCAATTCTCCACTCGGAACCCGCGTCAACCTTAATGGCGGTTTTGAGAGTCTTAGGAGTGGCGGCCGTTCCCTGGCTCTTTGTCTTTTTGGAACCGAACCTAGGAACCTCTCTGGTGTTTGGTTCTATTACGATGGGAATGCTTTATTGGGGGAATGCCAATCCAGGCTGGCTATTACTGATGATTTCTCCTGTAATTTCAGCGATTGTCTTCAACGCCTATTTGCCTGCCTGGTTCTTCTGGCTCGGCGGGATGGTTTATATTGGCTGGCGCAGTTTTTCTTGGCCGATCTTAGGAGCCGTGGGAGCCTTAGCCGTGAATGCGGTAGCAGGGGGGTTAGGCCATATGTTATGGGGTCTGTTGAAGGATTATCAAAAAGATCGCTTGCTGCTATTTTTAGACCCCGATAAAGACCCACTAGGAGGAGGGTATCACCTGATCCAATCTAAGATTGCGATCGGAGCCGGTGGGATTTGGGGAAGAGGACTGCACCAAGGCACCCAAACCCAGCTTCGTTTTATCCCGGAACAACATACGGATTTTATTTTCTCTGCGATCGGGGAAGAACTCGGTTTCATCGGCTGCTTATGCGTCCTACTGGCCTTCTGGTTTCTCTGCCTGCGCTTGGTCATTATTGCTCAAAATGCCAAGGACAACTTTGGCTCTCTGATCGCCATTGGAGTCCTATCCATGATTGTGTTTCAGACCATTGTTAACATTGGGATGAATATTGGTGTGGCTCCTATTACAGGGATTCC
>DATNQL010000781.1:0-2572 GCA_036704025.1 Stenomitos sp. | reverse complement strand
TGGCAAGGAGTCCCATTTGCCGCTACTCGATGTTCTCGTTTTGCTGCTCTTGATCCTCCAGCTTGACCCTTTTGTCAACCTATATTAATTTCGCCCGTGGTATCAATTTTGGGGGATTTAGGGGGCATTTCAGGATTTATGCTAGAGGTCTATTGATCGTTGTTGGTTTGGGCATCCTAATTTTTTAACGCAGAGCTCGCAGAGGTTAGCGTGGAGTGACGCAGAGGTTTTGGAGGAGTAGGTTGGTGGGTTGGGATGCTTTTGAATTATGAGATTAAGATGTCTGGCTAACGTGGAGTACTTGGCATTAACATCTGGGGTTCAACGGCTTCGACATGGGGTATCGATTCTAGCCGAGAAATCCCCTTCAGGGCTTCTAGGAGGCTGCCGGAGGATGCACGTAACCAAGCGGCATTGGGGGCGTAGGAGAGGCTCTGAGCGACTTCGTAGCCTGCCTTTTGGATTGCCTCGTGCTGTGTGTCCACGTCCACCCCTTGTGCAAAGCGGATGAACACCAATCCCGTGGGAATGGCGAAGGAACCACCGGGTTGTAGTGTATAAATTGGCCCTACTGTGCCGGTCGTGGATGCCAACTGAAGGGCATTTTTGGGTTCATCGGGTTGGCCTGGAAAAACAGCGATCGCACCCTCATTCAGTTGTAAAATGGCTCCCGGAGCTGCTGTGCCCGGTTGCTGATAGTGTACAGCGTAGTATCCCGATTCACGGCTGTATAAGGCAGCAGACGGATGAGTACCAGAGCGGATTTGCTGGGGATACTCGGAAAAAGAGTGGTTCTGGAATCTCACTTCAGCTATCAAAGAGGGAGAGTGAATCTGCAAAGGTTCTGTTACCAGGAATAACTCAAATGGGAAATAAATCATCTTCCTTCAGTGGTATCTATCTCTTCTAGAAATATGGATTCAAGACTTGTATCAACTGATGAATAGAAGAGTTAGGCTCTGTAAAAATACATCAATGCTGAATGAGCCATTTTGTATTCTTGCACGAGCAATTTGTAGCTGTCCTTCGCCTAATTGATTTATCTGTAAATCTTAATTCCACCCATTAGGCAGAAGAGTTCACAACCTTTATCCCAGGAGTTGAGTTATGGTTACAGTCCGCTATGGTGGTAGGAACGGTGAGCCGTATGAACTCATCATTAGTGATGAACACATGGTAGTTCGTACAGAAAACCGCAGCATTCTTACCGAAACCAGACCTTTTGCCGTCACACCTGTGTCACCCGAAGCCCGCAACATTCTTGATCAGTTCGAGTTAGAAACCCGGTTTCGTCCAGCAGGTGTAGAAATTTTACGCGCTAAAAACCCCCGTGAAAGCAGTGGTTTGCGTGACACGGCACGAGACATTCTTAATCAAGAGCCTGCCATCCAATTTGCTGGGCGTGCTTTGGTCGATCCGCAGTCGATGCAGCCAGTCGTTTATACCGAAAACTTCTTCGTTAAATTCGATAATGAAGCCCAGTCTAGTGCCTGTCAGGCCATTTTAGAAGGATACGGTTTAAGGATTAAGCGTGAACTGGGGTATGCACGAAACGCTTACTTTGTGAGCGCACCAGAGAACACAGGGTTAGCTATTTTTGACATCGCTTTTCGGCTTTTAAACGAAGAATCTGTGGAATTGTGCCACCCTGAATTAGTGCGTGAGATTCGCCAACGTCAGGCTTTTCCCCAACAGTGGCACCTGAAGCCCACGACAATTAATGGTCAGGCGATCAATGCCGATGCCAACGTTGAAGCCGCTTGGCCGTTAAGCAACGGCACAGGAACAATTATTGCGATTATTGACGACGGAATGGATCTTGATCATGAGGAGTTCCGCACCGCTGGCAAGATTGTGGCACCTCGCGATGTGACTCGTCAAACGAACGATCCAAGACCGGGAAACCGAGATAACCACGGTACTGCCTGTGCTGGTGTGGCTTGTGCCAATGGTACTGTGGGGGCGTCGGGTGTCGCACCGGGGGCACGACTCATGCCGATTCGTTTAGCTTCCGGATTGGGTTCCCAAGCAGAAGCCGATGCCTTTGTTTGGGCGGCTCAAAATGGTGCGGATGTGATCTCCTGTAGCTGGGGACCGCCAGATGGCGTTTGGTACAACCCCAACGATCCTGTGCATAACCAAGTCGTCCCTCTGCCTGACTCCACACGATTGGCGATGGACTTTGCGATTAACCAGGGACGTAACGGCAAAGGATCTGTCATTCTGTTTGCGGCGGGGAATGGAAATGAAAGTGTGGATAATGACGGTTACGCCAGCTACGAAAAAGTGATGGCGGTAGCCGCTTGTAATGATTCGAGTGTGAAAAGCGCTTATAGCGACTTTGGCAAGGCTGTTTGGTGTGCCTTTCCTAGCAATGACGGCAGACCCTCAAAAACCCCTGGAATTTGGACAACGGATCGTTCGGGTCGGGTGGGCTACAATCCGGGGAATGCGAATCAGGGTGATGCGGCTGGAAATTATACCAACAGTTTTGGGGGAACGTCTAGTGCCTGTCCGGGGGCGGCAGGTGTCGCCGCTTTAATCATTGCCCGCAACCCGAATTTACGTTGGG
>DATNQL010000780.1:0-6812 GCA_036704025.1 Stenomitos sp. | reverse complement strand
TGCCTTTGCTCGTGCCAACTATGCCCTCGCCCTCTATCAAACAGGGCAGAAAGAAGAAGCTCTCCGCACGCTACGCAATATTATTCGCAAATATCCACAATTTCCTGATGTACGAGCCGCACTCACGGCTGCTTTGTGGGTAGACGGAAAACAGGGTGAAGCAGAGAGTAATTGGGCGGCAGTGGTTGGTCTTGACAATCGTTATAAAGACTTAGAGTGGGTTAAATCGATTCGTCGTTGGCCTCCCGTCATGGTTGCCGCTTTGGAGAAGTTTCTCACTTTGAGCTCAAGATAACTCAGAGGAAGACCCTAGTCCCGTCTGGCAGCCGTTAGTGACCACCTCATGAGAAGAGTAGAGGCGGATCTAAGCTTGAGCATGGGGGAGATGATGACTGATCACTGATTTCTGACAGCCGGGATTAGTGCCACGTAGCAGCTTAACTATCCAGTTGAAAAAGGTTAAAAAGCTTACTCTATAAACTTTCTTGCCTTCTGCCTTCTGCCTTCTACCTTCTGCCTTCTTGCACTAGGAAGAATAATGATTCAATTGTTCCTTCATGTTTTCAGTTCTAAGCTGTTACGCATTTAATTTGTATACCTTCACACCCCACACCCTACACCCCACACCCCTTTCAAAAATTTCTATATTCAATTTAGATGCACCACAGCTTAGCTCACGCTCAAACTTAGAAATTGGGGATTGGGGATTGGGGATTAAGTAACTGACGACCAATGACCAATAACCAATGACCCATCTCCGCTGGAGTGAGAATTACTCATCTACAACCTGTAATCGGCCTCGGCGCACCGCGTGTAACAACCGATTAATTAAGATTTCTTCTTCTTGGCAAAGAGAATTATTGACCAGTGCTGTCATTAAAACACAGCGATCCCTCAGGGTTAGCTTCCCCTTTTGAATGGCATGAGTAAATAACTGAGCAATTGTGGATTCAAGGAAGTAAACCTGGCACAAATTAGGAGTCCTCCCTCAACTGACTATTCAGATAAATATTTTTTACTTTTATTTGCTTGCCCTCAAGATTTTTGAACAACATTGAATTAAACCTCAATGAGCTTTACAGGAAATCATAAGGCTCATTCACTAAGGCAAAGCCAGAATAACCCCTCGTTTCATCGACTCTTTAATTATTGGAGTTCTGTAAAAACTTATGATTGTAAACAAACATGAAGTATAAAGAGTTTTCAAATCGAGTACTGTGGCAATTGTTTTAACAAAACTTTTTATTTTTTAATAATTACTTAAAATTATTTGTCGGGATAATTTTAAAATTTGTTAGATTCATAAGTGTCGTTTATACTAACAGCAGAGTTTCATCCCAACTCGCTTACTGATAACTTTAAGAACTTAATGAATCGGATCACTCCGGTTGACTCACCCGTAAAATTGAGTCAATTCGATTGGGTAAGTACAGGTTGGCTTAGACCCGTTACTTAAAGAAAAAATATCTATCTCTGAGAAGATGAAAGCTAAATATTAAAATGGTATTTTCGACTACACAAAACAGCTCCTAAGCACTAACTATATGTTATTTGGGGAAGGGCAACTAAAGTACAAACACAGCACGAGCTCATGTCGGCTTCCGGAGTTATTTGCGAAGGTGATTCATACTCATGAAATCAGCTTTGCAGACTGGTATGACTTGATGACAGCTCCTTTGGATCATTCCTTTACACAAGAAGATGAAGATTTATTAACGCGGCTCATTTATGCGGTGCGGCAAGGCTGGGTAAAAATTGTGGACGAAATTTAGGTCAGCCCCGTATCCTCTAAAACAGTAGGTGCTAAGAACAGAAATTTGATGGGATGGGTAGGATTAGGATGGCTCGTCCGAATCATCGAACTTTAGCCTTGAAGCAAAAGTTGCTGAATTCGTTCTGGAGTCAACTGCTCAACATGACTCAATACCACGGCGGCACCTGCTGATTGCAGAGTCTGTTGATAAGCCTCGCCGCGTTCTAGTCCAGTCTGAACGTGAGGCGGCAGAATACCAACCGAGATCCAAGTTCGTTCAGGATAAAGGGCTTGAGCTTTTTGAACCGTGTACAGATCCGCAACCGTGTCTCCGACGTAGAGTACAGGAGTTTTCGGGTCAAGGTTATCCCGTTGTCGTAACTGCTCAATTGTGGTCAACAGCCCTGTTGGGTCAGGCTTGCCTGGAGCATCTTCCATGGCAATCAGCACGGGGTGAACTAGACCTAGACGTGTTGTGAGTGCATATAGAGCTTCGCGTCTGGGTGCACCGCTAAAAAAGCCCCAAGAAATTCCGGCGGCGGTTAAACGGTCTAAATAGCTGGATTGTAAGAGTAAGGGTTCGGTGCAAATATACCCCGTCCAATGTTCTGGGTCTGGGCCTTGGTAACGAGATTGAAAAAAGGCAACGAGGGTCTGGTAATTGAGAGTAACTTGTGTACGCGCCTGACCCTGACGCTCAAAGTAGCGGTAAACGAGTTCTTGTGAGGCTTCCCAATCGTTGTTCCAATACCCTTCTGATTTGAGCTGGTCAATTTCGATTCCAGAAGGTCGGTGAACACCATCGGTGAAATATTCTACTGTATCGGCGATCGCACGTCGATAAGACCCAGCTACATCCCGCACGACGCCATCAATATCAAAAATCACAATAGCTGTGCTTTGGGGAGGAAATGTTGGGGATTGTGAATGGGTCATCACTCAGGTGGATACACCGTGGGTTAAAATAGAAAATTGTACAATAATTTCAGAACGCCTGAAGTATCGCTGGAGGTGCGATTGGCCAAATTTATTTTAAAAGTGCTCTGGTTGGAGGAAAACGTAGCTTTAGCTGTAGATCAAGTGGTGGGTAAAGGGACTAGTCCTTTGACCTCATACTTTTTCTGGCCTCGGAATGATGCCTGGGAACAGCTAAAAAACGAATTGGAGGCCAAACACTGGATTTCCGAAAGCGATCGCATTGATCTGCTCAACAAGGCAACGGAAGTCATTAACTACTGGCAAGAAGAAGGTAGACGCCGCCCAATGTCAGAAGCGCAGTCAAAGTTTCCCGAAGTAACTTTTACTGGCAGCGCTTAATCCAGCAAAGTCGGTTTAACTAAAAGGCAAAAGAAAGGACTCACGCCTTCTCTTTTGCCTTTTTTATGGCTCACACCAAGCCACCAGCCGCTTGATAACGAGCGCGTGCCCGCTTAAAGGCTTGAGTCGCCTGAATTTTCTCTTGACGATTTTCAGTGCTTTGAACTTGGTTGAGACGTTCTTCAGCTTTGGTGTAGGCATCGAGAGCCGCGGCTTTATCGATCGCATCTCCACGCTCAGCACCGTTCACCAGAATCGTCACTTCATTGTTTTCGACTTCTGCAAAGCCACCCATGAGCGCGATAGGCAACCAATCTTTACCAGGGCGGACTCGCATCACACCCACATCTAAAGCGGTCAAGAGAGGAGCGTGACCGGACAAGATACCCAGTTGTCCAGTGGTGCTGGGAAGAATTACTTCCTGAGCCTCGGAATCCCAAACAGTTTTGTCGGGAGCAATTACACGAACAGTTAAAGTCATCCGTTGATGAGTAGGGGTGAGTGGTTAAGAGGAGCCTCAGGCCATCGGTTCATCCAGAGCCTAAGGCAAAATTACCCTACAGTAGGGTAAGCTCTCGCCCACCCTACTGCGGGAGATTTTAGCTACCTGACTTGATTTTCTCGGCTTTGGCGATCGCTTCGTTAATATTGCCCACCAGGTAGAAGGCTTGCTCTGGCAAGTCATCCAGTTCGCCAGAGAGAATCTTCTTGAAGCCGTCAATCGTTTCCTCCAGCTTCACATACTTACCTGGAGAACCGGTGAAGACTTCCGCCACAAAGAACGGTTGAGACAAGAAGCGCTCAATCTTCCGGGCACGAGCCACCGTCAGTCGGTCATCTTCCGACAATTCATCCAAGCCCAAAATCGCAATGATGTCTTGGAGTTCCTTGTAACGCTGAAGCGTGGATTGGACAGCACGGGCGGTCTTATAGTGATCTTCTCCAACGACAGCCGGTTGCAGCATGGTAGAAGCTGAATCCAATGGGTCTACAGCCGGATAAATCCCTTTCGCTGCCAAACCCCGAGACAACACCGTTGTTCCATCCAAGTGAGCAAAGGTTGTGGCGGGTGCGGGGTCGGTCAAGTCATCCGCTGGCACGTAAACCGCTTGCACGGAGGTAATGGAGCCTTCCGTGGTGGAAGTAATCCGCTCTTGCAAATCTCCCATGTCCGTACCCAACGTCGGCTGATATCCCACAGCAGAGGGCATCCGACCTAAGAGCGCAGATACTTCAGAACCCGCTTGCACAAACCGGAAGATGTTGTCGATGAACAGCAACACGTCTTGCTTGTTTACATCCCGGAAGTACTCAGCCATTGTCAGAGCAGAAAGACCCACCCGCATTCTGGCTCCGGGGGGTTCGTTCATCTGACCGTAGACCAGCGCGATCTTTGATTCATTGAGATTATCTTTATTAATAACCCCTGACTCGATCATTTCATTGTAGAGGTCATTTCCCTCACGGGTGCGTTCACCCACACCGCCGAACACCGACACACCACCATGATTGGTAGCAATGTTGTTGATCAGCTCCATCATGATTACGGTCTTACCAACACCTGCACCGCCGAATAGACCGATTTTGCCACCGCGCCGATAGGGAGTCAGCAAGTCAATTACTTTAATTCCGGTTTCAAACACCGAAGGTTTGGTTTCCAGATCCGTGAATTTGGGAGCTGCTCGGTGAATGGGGAAGGTTTCCTCGGCATTGACGGCACCTTTGTTATCTACTGGTTCACCCAGCACGTTGAAAATCCGGCCCAGGGTTGCCTTGCCGACTGGCACGTTAATGGGGGCACCTGTGTCCACCACTTCCATGCCGCGTACCAGTCCATCGGTGGTACTCATCGCAACGGCTCGTACCTGGTTGCCTCCCAATAGCTGCTGCACTTCGCAGGTGACGGAGACATCTTGTCCGGCTTGGTTCTTGCCTTCAATTTTCAAGGCATTGTAAATCTGCGGCATCTTGCCGGTGGAAAACTCAACATCGACAACAGGACCGATGATTTGGATAATTACGCCAGTGTTTGTCTTTTCTGTGGTGGTGACCATGCTGCGCCTATGTTTTGAAGCTACCTTTTCAGATTCTGAAAAACGGTCTTTACATTTAGAAATGTCATTTTCCAGGTTACCATCAAAGATCCCACGAGAGTGCTGCAACTATACCCCTTTCTTTGGTTAGTCGGATCGAGCCTATTCCCGTGCGCGATCGCCTGATTTGCTCACCCCTAGTGTACAAAGGACTGGGGACTGAAAAATGACCGTATCATTCTTCTTTTTTGGCTTTGGGTTGCTGCTTACGCTTCCATAAGGCAGCCGCACCACCAGCACTAAACACCAACACACCCAACGCCGAACTCGGTTCGGGAACGCTTTTCACGTCAAAGGAACCGTAAGCGTAACCGCCATCCCCATCCGAAACTCGCACAGCCACTTTATGGTTACCGTAATCCGGAAAAGTCCACTGCCCAGTCGCACCGACGAAGTCATTAAATAGGCCATCCCCATTTAAATCCCATTCGTAGGTGAGCGCCGTACTATTCTTCCCAGGGTCAACGGCAGAGACCGCAAAATCAAAGAAATCGTTGGCTTTTGCCACTAAGTTCTGAGTGATTTGAGTGATGGTTGGAGCAATATTTAAAACTTGTAGGGTTTTGGAAATGGGATTACTCCAAGCCCCATCTTTATCTTGTGCTAAACCTGTAAAGGTATAGGTACCCGTGGCAAAGGAACCAAGGCTCGTTGTAGCTGCACGAGTGCCGGACGTTTGCCCATCAGTGCCGATATTGACCCCATTAATAAAAAAGGTTTGCCCGTCTGCGCCTGGATCAGTCGCTGTCAAGAGGGCGGTTACCGATTGACCTTCATTAATCACATACTCGGCGAGGTCGAAACTGGTTAGAGTGGGAGCGACATTCAATACCGTCAATCCGCTGGAAACTGGCTCGCTCCATGCTCCATCTTTATCTAAAGCGGCAACGGAATAGGGAACGTAACCATTATCTGCAAAGTACCCTAAGTTGGTGCTAACGGCGCGAGTTCCTGAGGTATTCAAGTCAGTACCGACATAATTCCCGTTCAGGTAGAAGTTGACAGAGTCAGCGCCTGGATCGGTAGCAGAGATATTGGCTAAGGCTGATTGGCCTTCGTAAATAGTAGGAATGTTAACACTGGTGATGGCTGGAGGAAGGTTTAAGACACTGAGTGTACTCGTCACAGGCAAGCTGGAATTGCCGCCTTCATCCCTGGCTTGAGCCGTATACAGATAATTGCCGTTATCGAGAAAAGTCCCAAAATTAACGCCAACTTGACGGACGCCTGCACGAGTGTCGTCCGTACCAATGTTGCCACCATTGAGTAAAAATGTAATGGCCTCTGCACCAGGGTCGGTCGCTTGCACTACCGTTGATGCAGATTGACCTTCGTAGATGGTGGGTGCCGCAAAATAGACCGTGGGTGGAGAATTGTACTCAATTGGATCTTTTGCTCTAACGGGGTCACTACTAGTCCCGCTATCGGCATCAGCAAAAAAGCTCAGGCTGCCTGTAAATCCACCGCTCCAATAAAGTGATAATTTTCCAAACAAGTCTCCATAGGAGATATCAATGGGGACTGAGTAATTAACGTAACTGGGGGCTAGACCAGAAACCACCTGAAAAGGCCAACCCCTTTCTGAACCGGGTGTTTGTAGAGGACTGTTAACTTCATACAAATTATCAAAAACGGTGTTTCCCGGAATG
>DATNQL010000779.1:0-4689 GCA_036704025.1 Stenomitos sp. | reverse complement strand
AATCGACCCGAATGCGATCGATTGAGATTGAGTCCGACAGCCAAAATCTTGAATTAATCCAGTCAGTAACAAAATTCTCCTAGAGGAAAGAGGCAATCTCAGCAAACCCAATCCATACTGGAAAGAAAGCATCAGGAGATGCAAAGGGCAGTTAAGCCGATGGTGGCGGGTGCCTACCAAAATTTAAGTGTAAATTTATTGTCAAGCCAACGGCGAAGGCGTTTTTTGCCGAGCCAGGAAGATTGTGGGCTTTGGAGCGAATCCCAGCCCAGAGTAACTGGGTTGAATCGTGCCCATCATCGTTATTGTTACAATACTTTACAGAGTCGCTCCTGTCGGGTCTTATTTAATATGAATCTTAAAACAGTTTCCCCAGCCCCCTCCGAAATAGACTCCAATCCTATGCCGGAACAGCAGATTGTGTCAGTGCCCGTGGAACCCATCGCCATTGAGTATGAGGTCAATCCAACGCCAGACTCATCGGAAGCCTTAGCGAATCAACCTCCGGTGTTCGCGACTGAAGCGCTGCGCTACGATCCTGTGGCGATTACGGCTCAATACAGTAAGGCACCCCTACAAGTGTTGGGACGAATCTTTAATATTACTTTGCCCTGTGTGTCTTTTGCCTTAGGGCTGTGGTGGGATCGGTTTGTGGGTCGCGAGGTGATGGACAATCGGCGTCGAGCGATTCAGCTACGGGATATTTTGACAAAACTGGGACCGGCCTACATTAAGGTGGGACAGGCGCTCTCTACGCGACCGGATTTGGTGCCGCCGATTTTTTTGGAGGAGTTGTCGCTGCTGCAAGACCAGTTGCCACCTTTTCCGAATGAAGTGGCTTATCAATTTATAGAGGAAGAATTGGGCGATCGCCCACAAGAAATTTATGCTGAACTCACACCCGATCCCGTAGCGGCAGCGTCCTTGGGACAAGTCTACAAAGGCAAACTCAAGACAGGCGAAACCGTAGCAGTGAAGGTGCAGCGACCGGGACTCGCACGGCGCATTGCCCTAGATATCTACATTCTGCGCCGCCTCGCTCAATGGGTGCAAAACAACATCAAGCAGGTGCGGAGCGACTTGGTTGCCATTATGGATGAATTTGGCAGCCGCATCTTTGAGGAAATGGATTATGCCCATGAGGGGCACAATGCCGAGCGATTTGCTGAGCTTTATGGTCACATCCAGGATGTCTACGTCCCCAAAATTTATTGGCAGTACACGGGGCGTCGTGTCTTGACGATGGAGTGGATTACGGGTACGAAGCTGACTAACATGGAAGCGATTAAGGAGCGCGGCATCGATGCACGGCATCTGATTAATGTAGGGGTTCAGTGTTCCCTGCGGCAGTTGTTGGAACATGGATTCTTCCATGCTGACCCTCACCCCGGTAATTTGTTGGCGACGCCGGAAGGGAAGTTGGCTTACCTGGACTTTGGCATGATGAGCGAGGTCAAGCCTTATCAGCGTTATGGTTTGATTGAGGCGGTGGTTCACCTCGTGAACCGCGACTTTTCCGGTTTGGCTCATGACTATGTGAAGTTGGAGTTTCTCACGCCGGATACGGACTTGACACCCATTATTCCCGCGCTGTCGAATGTATTTAGTGATGCCTTGGGAGCGAGTGTTGCGGAACTCAACTTTAAGAGCATTACCGATCAGTTGTCGGCATTAATGTACGAGTATCCGTTCCGAGTACCCGCCTACTATGCGCTGATTATTCGCTCGTTGGTGACGTTGGAGGGGATTGCGATTAATGTCGATCCAAACTTCAAGGTACTCTCAAAAGCGTATCCTTACATCTCGAAGCGTCTATTAAGTGACCCCGCACCGGAATTACGGGCGTCTTTGAAGGATTTGCTATTTAAGGAGGGTAGTTTCCGCTGGAACCGCTTGGAAAACTTGTTGCGAAATGCGGCTATCAGTCAAGATTACGACCTGAATAAGGTGTTGAATCAGGCGCTAGAGTTTCTGTTCTCAGAACGAGGTGAGTTTATCCGAGAGCAGTTGGTGGATGAGATTGTAAAAGCGATCGATGCCTATGGGCGTCGGACGTTAGATAATGTCAGTTATTCTCTGCTGAAGCGGATTGGGTTGGCAGAAGAGAATCCATCACCAGTGACAACAGGAGCCAATGCTCAGACGGCGGAGCATGTTAAGCGGATTTGGGAAATTTTGCAAGATACACCTGGTTTTGACCCGATGCAACTGGTGCCAGTGATTCCTCAGTTGTTGATGAAGCCAGAAACGCAGAAGATGGGGCAAAAAATTGCGGGAGGTTTGGCGCAACGGGTGATTGCCCGGATGATTCGCGAGGCTTTACTCCAGGATGCACCCCAGGAAGAACCCCCAAAGGGTCGTAAGCCAGCACCCACACCTAAGTTAGTTCTACCTCAGGCTGCAATTGTTCAACAATAAACAGACTAGAGTTCTTCTCAACTAGAGGATGTCATTGGGTAATTGTGATGCGGGCTTCTGGCTCGCTTTGGCATGAAATTTTCTCTGATATCATGTCCGTCTAATTACCCATAATAAAAACTCTCCGCGTCCCCGTTTCCCTTCCGCATTCGTTGCACTTGGGGTCTCCTGTGGGAAAGACAGATGAAGTGCGGAATGGATGAGCTTCGTTAAGTTATTGCGCCACTTGTAAACCTCGATTGCAAATCAGTGCAGAATCTTTACCAAGCGTGTAAACTGTGCAATAGATCACATGCTTAGGTGATTCACCATTACACGCTTCGGTGATTCTCCTCACAGAACACAGAGAGAACCATCATTGTCTCCAAAGGCTTTCGCTCACTAAGCGCACTCCAGCACTGCTGGTACTAACTGTGTGCCAGTTTACGATCGCCTATGGTATCTCCATGCGTCTTACCTCGTCTCACTAGTAGACATCCTGTGGTTCGGAGTCTAGAGCAGAGCTTGGTGAATCTACCCAAGAAACCTGACTCTCCCAACTTAGATCCATCTCACCCAGGATTACCAAATCTTTCTCTTTCACAAGCACAAGACCTTATTTGTCAATTTTTTCTTGAGCAAATCAAGCAAGATTCGCCTGAATTAGTTTTACAAGAATTTAAACATTTATTTGTTGAGCCAACGGGTGCCGTCAACTCAATCCCTTGTCAAGCCTTAAACTTGATTATTTCTTCAGGTTCTGAAGAAATATTTCTGACAACCCTAAAACGCTCAATTTATATTCTGGTCAACAATTGGAACACTGAAAGACAGGCAAAGTATATACGGGAATTAGTGCATCTTCTGTCAATGTCCTTGGAACCCAAGAGGATATGTACGGTTATTCTCAAACGTTCAATATTGTGGCGACGTAATTTTGTCAATAGTCGAGATTACCAAGACCTAACACTATTTGCCTCAAAATATGAAAATCGCAACCAAGAACACTGGAGCAAACGTTACAAATCTTATTTGCTAGTTTCTCAATCTGTGGATGTGAGAAAACCGCTCGAACAGCAAGAAGCGGCACGCACATACTCTCAACAACTGAAGGAAAAGTTTAAGATTGAGTTAGCCATGTATACCGCTCGCTACTCGTCTGCGTCTGGTCCAGTCAATAATTTACCGAATCCAACCAGTCTCGGTGATGAAGTGCTGCGTTTAATTCAAACACTCTTAAACAAACAAAATCGCTTTAGTTACGCTAGTTTAGCTAGAATTTTTCTCAGCCAAACTCAACAGCTTCGCTACAAAAATTTCAAACAAAGTTTTCTGAATTATTTGTTGTTTTCTATCGGCAATCAAGATTTAGTCGAGGCCATCAAGACCCAGCTAGATTCTCAATTCAAAACTCTCTACCCATCTTACGATAACCAGATTTGGGATAATTCTCTGTTGTTGAGAACTTGTAATCGTGTGATTGAGTATTTGACAACAGTCGATGGAGAAAATCCCTCTTTATTATTTATTTTATTGGCAACCCAGGGTAAGGCTCTGACTTTAGCCATTCTTCTGCTCAAGATTATTTTGATTTGTCCGCAAACTCACACTCATTTAGAATGTCGTCTCGCGCAACTGATTCAACGCTATCAATGCCAGTCGGAATCTGAATGTCAGTGGCTGACTCATTTCCTAGAAATTATTCAACTTATATTAACTATTTATACTGAGAATGTGCGCTACGACTTGGTCAATATGTCGGATTGTAAGCCAGAAATGAATGCCAACGAGCCTCAGAATTTCTATCGCATTTTTTCTCAAATCAAATGTGAAGTTAAAAAATTCCAAGCGCAATTTAATAACCTCTCTGGTTTGATGCAGGGAGAAAAGTTAACGAGAGACAATGCAACAGTTGTGGGAGTTTGATTCGTGTAGTGTTAGGGTTTCACGGGTTTTAGTCGGGAGTAACCCTAACTCACCTGAAGATAGATGAAACATTCCATCCGGTGATTTGCGGCATCAGCCAATCACCAACAGTCATGATGAGCGTGATGGCTCGCCCGCACTGATGGAAATCGAGGCGATTGATCACTCAGGATGCAGCTAAGCTGTTACGCATTTATAGCCTTTCTCGATTGGATGCGGTACACTTTCAACCTCTCTCCAAACCTCTCTCCTACAAGGAGAGAGGCTTTGAAATTAGCCCCCTTCCCTAGTAGGGAACCGGAGCTTTAGTGAGGAGGTTGGGGGTTAGGTCTAAATGTACTCCATTCATTTGAGAATCGCTATAAT
>DATNQL010000778.1:0-10969 GCA_036704025.1 Stenomitos sp. | reverse complement strand
GGTCGTGACAACTCTGTTCATGCGGAAATTAATGACCTTGCCTTTGTTCCGGCTTATAAAGAGGGGGGCGACCACCAGGGGGGCGACCACCAGGGTGCGCCCCTACTCGGCTTTAACGTCGTCGTGGGCGGCTTCTTCTCTGCCAAACGCTGTGATGCGGCTATTCCTCTTAATGCCTGGGTGACGCCTGACGATGTCGTTGATGTCTGCCGTGCCGTCTTGGAAGTTTACCGCGACCACGGTTTGCGGGCGAATCGACAAAAAGCGCGGCTGATGTGGCTGATTGATGAATGGGGCATCGACAAGTTTCGCAGTGAAATCGAAAAGGCTATAGGACGACCCCTGCAACCAGAGGCAGAAAAAGACGAATTCGATTGGGACAAGCGGGATCATCTTGGTGTCTTTCCTCAGAAGCAACCCGAACTCAACTACGTCGGTTTACACATTCCCATCGGACGCCTGTATGCGGCGGATATGTTTGACCTGGCACGCATCGCTGAAGTCTACGGCAATGGCGAAATTCGCCTCACCGTTGAACAAAACATGATTATCCCCAATGTTTCCGATTCTCGCTTAGACGCTTTTCTCGCTGAACCTTTACTCGAGCGGTTTTCCATTAACCCCGACCCCTTGACGCGAGCCTTAGTCTCTTGCACCGGCGCTCAATTTTGCAACTTTGCTCTGATTGAAACCAAAAATCGAGCATTGTCCCTAATTAAGCAGCTAGAATCCGAACTCGACTTGCCGCGTCCGGTGCGAGTTCACTGGACCGGTTGCCCCAACTCCTGCGGTCAACCCCAAGTTGCAGATATCGGTTTGATGGGCACCAAAGTTCGGAAAGAGGGCAAAACCGTTGAAGGTGTCGATTTGTATATGGGCGGCAAAGTTGGGAAAGACGCCCATTTGGGTAGCTGTGTGCAAAAAGGTATTCCTTGCGAAGACCTCAAGCCCGTATTGCAACAGTTACTGATTGAACAGTTTGGTGCTAAGCCGAAGCAAGCGGCGGTCGTGTCCTCCTAACTCAGGCCATTCTTAAGTACTCTTCACGTCCCAAACATCAATACATCCAAGCTACTGAACAGCATCTCAAAATCTGCTATGAGCAAATTTTCCAGACGGCAATTTATCATCACCGCAAGCGCAGCTACAGCCGCTTCTTTGTTAGTCCACGGCTGTTCTAGTGGCAGCAGTACCTCGAAATCTGATGCGAAAGGCTCATCGGGGAGTAGCACGGGTCCGGCTGCCAATGCGCCGAAAGTAGAAACAACCCAAGCCAAGTTAGGATTTATTGCCCTAACTGATTCTGCGCCTCTGATTATTGCCAAGGAAAAGGGCATCTTTGAAAAATATGGAATGAAAGATGTCCAGCTAGAAAAGCAAAAGTCATGGCCTGTAACTCGTGACAACATCAAACTCGGCTCAGCGTCGGGGGGTATTGATGGAGCACACATCTTAAGTCCGATGCCCTATCTGATTACCCTCAACGATAAGGTGCCGATGTACATCTTGGCGCGGTTAAATATCAATGGTCAGGCCATTTCGGTTGCCAATACCTATAAAGATATGAAGGTAGGCTTGGACAGCAAGGGACTCAAACAAGCCGTTGACAAAGCCAAATCTGCGAATAAGCAACTCAAAACGGCCATTACCCTACCCGGTGGCACCCATGATTTATGGATGCGCTACTGGCTAGCTGCTGCTGGCATCGACCCGGATAAGGATGTGGTCAACGAACCCGTCCCACCCCCTCAAATGGTGGCGAATATGAAAGTAGGGACGGTGGATGCTTTCTGTGTGGGTGAACCCTGGAACGCCCAATTGGTCAACCAAAAACTGGGTTACACCGCCCTCGTGACGGGAGAACTATGGAAAGACCATCCAGAGAAAGCGTTTGCCATGCGGAAAGATTGGGTGGATAAAAATCCTCAAGCGGCGAAGGCACTCCTGATGGCTATCCAGGAAGCACAGCAGTGGTGCGACAAGCTGGAAAATAAAGAAGAGATGTGCAAAATCGTCTCCGGTCGCAAATACTTTAATGTCGATGCCCAAGATATTTTAGGGCGCTCTAAAGGCACGATTGACTATGGCGATGGTCGTCCTGTGGTAGAGAATAGCCCTCTATTAATGAAGTTCTGGTCAGATAACGCCTCCTATCCTTACAAGAGCCACGATACTTGGTTTTTGACAGAAAACATCCGCTGGGGCAAGCTTCCAGCTAATACCAAGGTCAAGGAACTGGTTGATTCTATTAACCGAGAGGATTTGTGGAAAGAAGCGGCGAAAGCGATTGGTGTTCCAGAAGCCCAAATTCCAACTAGCAGTTCTCGTGGCGTTGAGACGTTCTTCGATGGCGTCAAATTCGACCCAGAAAAGCCCGAAGAATACTTGAAGAGCCTCAAGATTAAGAAAGCCTAATCGCGATAACGACCCAGACGCGATATTTTATTTCGCGTCTGGTAAAAAATCAGACCTTTCGCAATCAGCAATAGCGCTATAAGTCAACTGAGCATCGGATTTTAGGAGATATTTTAAGGATGACCGCACGGCTTGAGAGTGGTTCTAGACCCAGAAAAATGCAAACGTCCATTGGTTCAGTGATCCAGAAGCAAGGAAAAAACTTCCTACCGCCGCTACTGGCACTGGGCGTTTTCTTGCTGATTTGGCAGGTCCTATGTTGGAGTCCGACGTCCAATTTACCTAGTCCGCTCAAAATGTTTACGGATACCTGGGACCCTTTTATCATCAATCCTTTTTTTGATAATGGTGAAACGGATAAGGGACTCGGTTGGCAAATCCTTTTCAGTTTAGGACGAGTAGGTCTTGGCTTCTCACTAGCAGCAATTGTGGGAATTGCATTGGGCATCATGGTTGGAGCCAATGCCTTCATCTATCGTGCAGTCGATCCCATCTTTCAGGTGTTGCGGACTGTACCCCCCCTAGCGTGGCTACCCCTTTCCCTGGCGGCGTTAAAAGCGGCGAATCCTTCCGCTATTTTCGTAATTTTTATTACCTCTATTTGGCCAATTATTATCAACACGACCGTAGGCGTACAGCAGATTCCTCAAGACTACAGAAATGTAGCTAGAGTATTACGGTTATCTCGTCAAAAGTATTTCTTTAAAATCTTGTTTCCTGCCGCTGTTCCCTATATCTTTACAGGCTTAAGAATTGGAATTGGTTTATCGTGGCTAGCCATTGTTGCGGCTGAGATGTTGGTTGGTGGTGTGGGGATTGGGTCTTTTATTTGGGATGCTTACAACACAACAACCAGTACGAATCTCAGCGAAATTATCCTCGCATTGATTTATGTGGGTCTTGTTGGTTTGATGCTGGATCGGCTGGTAGGTTTTATATCCCGGCTGGTTGTTACCTCTGAGACCGAACAGAAATAGAGTTTTGACTGTAACGCAATTGAACCAAGGCATCATTAGTGGGTTTTAAAACAAGATATCTGCTAAACCCAGCTCATGCAAAAGTTCAAATTTGATTCACTCAAAACGGCCTCCAGTAGAACTCAACCGTTATCATTCATCTCTCCACCTAAAGCCATGTCTGTCTTTGTTGAAGTAGACCATATTGACCGGGTATTTCCCCTAGCGAATGGCGGAAGTTATATTGCGCTCAAGAATATTGAACTGAGGATTCGACAAGGTGAGTTTGTTACCTTAATCGGTCACTCAGGTTGTGGGAAATCCACCTTGTTGAATATCATTGCAGGTTTGGATCAACCCACGCGTGGTGGTGTGATTCTGGAAGGTCGGCAGGTGACTCAACCCGGCCCCGATCGCATGGTAGTCTTTCAAAACTATTCCCTCTTACCCTGGCTCACGGTTCGGGAAAACATCGCCTTGGCTGTGGATGAAGTCATGGCGAATCGACCCAAGGGTGAGCGTAAAGGCATTGTCGAACACCATATTGATTTAGTGGGTCTGCGCCATGCCGCCAAGAAACGACCGGGTGAGCTTTCTGGGGGGATGAAACAACGGGTGGCGATCGCACGCGCTTTAGCGATTCGCCCCAAATTACTGCTACTCGATGAACCGTTTGGAGCACTGGATGCCTTGACACGAGGCGGTTTGCAAGAGCAATTGATGAAAATCTGCGAAGAGAGCCATGTGACCTGTGTGATGGTGACTCACGACGTAGATGAGGCACTCTTGCTATCCGATCGCATTGTCATGCTCACCAATGGGCCAGAGTCCCACATCGGTCAGATTCTCGATGTAGAAATACCCCGCCCCCGCCATCGTCTGGAAGTGGTGAATCATCCCAGCTACTACCGCTTGCGGAATGAGATGATTTACTTCCTCAATCAACAAAAGAAAGCGAAGCAGCGCCAATCCAAGCAGCCACAAGTGGTCGCCCGCAATGGCTTAGAGAAAGTCAATCTGGAAATCGGCTTTATTCCACTCACCGATTGTGCCCCCTTAGTCGTAGCGAAAGAGAAGGGATTTTTCGCCAAATACGGGTTAGAAGAAGTTACCCTCAACCGCGAACCCAGTTGGAAAGCGATCGCCAAAGGTATTGTCACCGGACGCCTAGACGCCGCTCAAATGGTGGCTGGGATGCCCCTCACCCTGACGGTTGGGGCAGGGAATAAAACCCCAGTTCCCGTAGTAACCGCCTTAACCTTGTCCCGCAATGGCAATGCCATTACCCTGAGTAAGCGCCTCTACGATCAGGGTGTTCGCACTCTGGCTGACTTCAAAGCCGCACTTCAAGCCACTCCGGATAAAGTTCACACCTTGGGCATGGTTTATCCCTCCTCCATGCACAACCTGATGCTGCGTTACTGGTTGGCTTCCGGCGGAATTGACCCGGATCACGATGTCGCATTGACGGTGATTCCCCCGCCTCAAATGGTTTCCAACTTAAAAGCTGGGAATATCGATGGATATTGTGCGGGTGAACCCTGGAACTCTCGTGCTGTCTACGAAAAACTAGGCTTTGTCATCGCCACGGATATGGAACTTTGGCCCGGACATCCGGAGAAAGTCCTGGGTGTGCGCGAAGAGTGGGTGAACAAGTACCCCCAAACCCATATTGCCCTGGTGAAGGCGCTGTTGGAAGCCTGCGAATACTGCGATGACCCACGCAACCGGGAAGAGATTTTAGGATTACTCACCCAAGAGCAATACGTGGGTTCCGCCCCAGAATATACTCGCCCTGGCTTTATTGACCCGTACAATCGCGGTACTGGAGAACCCCCTCAACAACTACCCCGTTTCAACCAGTTTTATGTGGATAAAACCAACTATCCCGACCAAATTGAGGGGTTATGGTTACTCACTCAACTCGCGCGTTGGGGGATTATCCCCTTCCCCAAAAACTGGGTCAACATTGTAGACCGAGTACGGCGCATCGACTTGTTTGGTGCGGCAGCACGAGACTTGGGCTTTTCCGATATTGGGCATGATCGCGGCCCCATCCGGATGTTTGACGGCACCGTCTTTGATCCCGATGACCCACTAGAGTACCTCAATAGCCTGGAAATCAAACGCCCAATTCGTGTCGAAGAAGTTGACATCGACTCTTTCGTTACTCCAGTGGCCTAAGGTTAGGGATGGGATAGAGAATTGCTAGAACGTTTCCCTCGCCCCCATTCCACAGCTAAACACTTTATCTCCCTCCTATTACCATCATGACTGGATTCAATACCGACGCTCTTGTTCATCAAATCTCCCAAACCCGAAATCAACAACCGAAGGGAGACCCCTTATTAGTGATTGAGGATGTCGCTAAGGTTTATCCTACGCCCGAAGGCAATCACACGGTTCTCAGTGGCGTCAACCTTACCGTTCATCAAGGTGAGTTTATTTGTCTGATTGGTCACTCTGGCTGCGGAAAGTCCACACTGCTGAACATGGTGGCAGGGTTCTCGCGTCCGACTTACGGGGAAGTCCTGCTCAAAGGTCAGCGCATCACCGAACCAGGGCCGGATCGGATGATGGTGTTTCAGAACTATGCTTTGCTGCCTTGGTTGAGTGCCTTTGAAAATATTTACTTAGCCGTGGACGCGGTTTATACCAGCAGACCTCACTCTAAGAAGAAGGAGATGGTGTCTGAATTGCTGGAGATGGTGGGGCTGACCGAATCGGCTGACAAAAAACCTTCGCAGCTATCGGGAGGGATGAAGCAACGGGTGGCGATCGCACGCGCCCTTGCGATTCGTCCCGAAATCTTGATTTTGGACGAACCCTTCGGCGCTTTAGATGCAATTACGAAAGAAGAGTTACAAGAAGAACTGTTGAAAATTTGGACAGAGTACAGAGTCACTGTCCTGATGATTACCCACGATATTGATGAGGCACTCTTCCTCGCTGACCGACTGGTGATGATGACCAATGGGCCAGCCGCCCATATTGGTGAGGTTCTAGACATTCCCTTCCAACGTCCTAGAAATCGCGCTCGCCTGATCGAAAATCCTCAATACTATGAACTCCGAAACTACGCTTTGGATTTCCTCTACCGCCGCTTTGCCCATACGGCGGTGGATTAAGTTCAGCTAGACATCATAAGATTCATCTTTAGATCAGGGGTCGGAAAGCTTCGTCCCCTGATATTGTGCTGAAAATGTTTGGGAAATGGGTCATTTATACTACACATACTACGTAAAAAACTCTTTCCATCACCCATTACCCATTACCCATTACCCATTACCCATTACCCATTACCCATCACCCATTACCCAAATTTCCGTAGTGTGACACTTGACTCGTGCAAAATGTAGCTTTATTTCTCTCAACGGCAGATTTCATGTATAAAATGCATGAATTCAATGCAATTCAGTGAAATCAACCGCTATTTTGTAGCTAAAGATACGAATTTAAACCTTTAATCCTCATAGGGTAACTAAGAAGACAAATTGAGCAATGTTCTCTTGCAAAACCAACAACTATTAGGGAGTAGGTACGCGACCAATTGAATGTAGATTGGTTATCAACTGGTCAATTTTGCTTCCGTAAATCATCGTAAAAAGGCAGGTTCACTTTCTGACCTTTAGGAAGAAGCTAAGTCCATCTAAAGATAGAATTTCACAGCTCAAGCTAGTTCTTTGTAGTAGAAGATACGAAATCATTCTATAAAGCTCACTAGCCTAACAAGAAAAGTATTCTCTAACAATCACAAGGTTTTTGAGTTGCTTGGTGTGAGCAATTCAGCCTCACTCATTAGATGGCTCTTTTAGGTAGCCTCTCAAGGAGAAGCAACCCATGATAGACATAGCTAATCCTAAGGAAAACTCCAATAAGTTTGTAAACATTAAAAGCTAGACAAGATAGTGCAACGATATGCCTAGCAATGCAGTACTAGCAAGTCTTCAAATGGCTAAAACGTCTGACTAATCAAGTATTTTAGATTCACGGCTAGGAGAAAGCCTCATGCTTGCAGAATTATTTTCATTTCGCGATCGCTATCGCATCTTACACCTAAGTTGGTTTGCCTTTTTTCTCACCTTTGTGTGTTGGTTTAACTTCGCCCCTTTTGCCACCACCATTCAAAAAGACCTGCATTTAGTACCCGACCAAATCAAGGTTTTACTGATCTGTAATCTGGCTTTGACCATTCCAGCACGAATCATTATTGGTATGCTGCTGGATCGTTTTGGACCACGAGTTACCTTCTCCAGCATCCTGATGTTTGCTGTTGTGCCTTGTTTGGCTACAGCCTTGTCTCAAGACTTTAACCATTTAGTCTTGAGTCGGTTGTTGATGGGTATTGTGGGGGCTGGGTTTGTCGTAGGCATCCGCATGGTTTCGGAATGGTTTCCCCCGAAAGAGATTGGGATTGCTGAAGGGATTTATGGCGGATGGGGTAACTTTGGTGCCTTTGCAGCAGAGTTTGCTCTACCCAGTCTTGGTGTTGCGACTGCATTTTTAGCGGGTGGTGCGAACAACTGGCGTTTCGCGATCGCGCTGAGTGGTGTGATTGCCGCTATCTATGGCTTCATTTATTTGAATAACGTCCAAGATACACCCCAAGGCAAAGCCTATCGCCGTCCCAAGCGCAGTGGTGGCATGGAAGTGAGCACGAGCAAAAGCTTTTGGGCGATGTGCCTGTCTAATTTTGGTTTAATTTTCGCCTTGGGTTTATTGGCATGGCGCTTAGCCCAACCTAAACTTCATTTCCTCAACACGACCCAAATGTTTGTAGCCTGGGGTTTGTTGGCGGCGCTATTTGCCTTCCAAACCTATAAAGCTTGGCAGGTTAATTGGGAAGTTCTCACGGGTATTAAAACTTATTCACCGGCTGAACGCTATCAGTTTCGCCAAGTTGCTCTTTTAGAGTTTTGCTATGTGGTCACGTTTGGTTCTGAGTTAGCTGCCGTTTCCATGCTGCCTGCGTTTTTTGAGCATACATTTAATCTCAATCATGTGACAGCAGGTATGATTGCGGCTAGCTATCCGTTCCTGAACTTGGTTTCTCGTCCCAGTGGCGGGTTGATTTCAGATAAGTTGGGCAGCCGCAAGTGGACGATGACGATCATCGCGGCAGGGGTTGGTGTTAGCTATCTACTGGCGCATAATATCAGTAGCCGTTGGCCGTTAGTTCTGGCGATCGCTGTCACCATGTTGTCGGCCTACTTCGCCCAAGCGGGTTGCGGTTCAACTTACGGAATTGTGCCTCTGATTAAGAAGGAAATTACGGGACAAATTTCTGGCAATGTGGGCGCTTATGGGAATTTCGGCGGTGTCATTTTTCTCACGATTTTCAGCTTAACCGACGCACCGACCTTGTTTATCACGATGGGAATTTCTGCCCTAATCTGCTCTAGCTTATGTGGCTTCTTCCTCAAGGAACCGAGCGGCTCCTTTGCAGCTCACCATCAGGGAGAAGAAGCCGAAATGGCATTACCAAACCGACCCATTGTCCTAGACCCACGTAAAAATTAAAGATTAAAGCTACCTTCAATCGTTAATTACAAGGTATTGGGTGTGAAAGGTTCAACATCCAATACCTTATACCCTTTTAAATTTTGCATTTTATAGCAAAAGGCAAAATGCAAAAGGCAGGAGGCAGACGGTTTTTTACTGGTACGTGTACGTGGTCGTTTTAGCCGTTCAATCTGTCCTAATCTTGATGGCGACAGCTATAGAGTACAGGGAAGAATCACTCCCTCCTGATTTTTAAATTCTATGTTCACAGAGCGGGGGGGAATGTTATATAAGCATCAAGATTATGCAAAACCTTCATTATAAAAAATAATTAGTAACCCCATATACCAATTGAAGCTCTAAAGCCATCTAATTTTAATTTGGATAATTTACTAATTGAATAAGAGATTTTTATAGAATTAGTCTGATTGAGCGCTATGCAAATCCATATAAATTTATAGTTTTATTTGTAGTAATATAAATTTAACATCTAACTAAAGATACTTCCAAAGATAGATTGAGATAGAAAAGGGCTTATTTAGCTTAGTTGTTTATATCAGTTGTAGCTAGATTTACGAAATTAAGGTTTCGAGTTATTTAATCTAAAAAGCAAGTTGTGTCATAAGTGTTTTGGAACCCATAGAAACTCATTTTTTAATAGCTAGATCCTGAGATTGAGAAATCCACAAGAGGTGTAAACGATGACAACAACAATAGATAAGAAAGAAAAACTGAACAAAATCGAGCAAGCTAAAGCGAAAAAACATCCTATCTTGCTGAAGCAAGAGCTGGAACACTTTGCCCGCATTGGCTGGGAGGCAATGGATGAGTTCGAGCGTGACTTCGGGCTTAAGTGGTTGGGTTTTTTCCATCGCACGGTAACCCCTGGTAAGTTCATGATCAGGATGCGGATACCCAACGGCATTTTGAGTAGCGGACAAATGCGTGTGCTGGCGGATATCGTGCAGCGCTGCGGACAAGCGTCAGGATTTCAGAACCAGGGCAACGCTGATATTACCACCCGACAAAACCTCCAACTGCGGGGCATTCGGATTGAAGACGTACCCTACATCTTCGATCACCTGCTCAAAGCTGGCTTGACTTGCATCCAATCGGGTATGGACAATGTCCGAAATATTACGGGTTCACCCGTGGCGGGTATTGATGCGGATGAATTGATTGATACACGAGGTTTAGTCCGCAATCTGCAAGATTTAATCACCAGTCATGGCAAAGGTAATCCCGCGCTGAGCAACCTCCCCCGGAAGTTCAACATTGCCGTCGCTGGGGGTCGTGACAACTCCGTCCATGCCGAACTCAACGATCTGGGCTATCTGCCTGCCTACAAAAACGGCAAATTAGGGTTTAACGTGATTGTCGGCGGATACTTTGCCCCCAATCAATATGTAACAGCCATTCCCCTCAATGCTTGGATTCCTCCCGAAGATATTGTCCCTCTTGCCGAAGCCATGTTGATTGTCTACAGGGACAACGGCCCTAGGGCAAATCGGCAAAAGTGCCGATTGATGTATTTGATCCATGAATGGGGACTGGAAAGGTTTCGGGCGGAAGTTGAAAAACAACTAGGACATCCTTTGGAAACAGCGGCAGACAAAGATGAAATCGATTGGGAAAAGCGTGACCACATTGGTGTCTATCGCCAAAAGCAACCGGGATTGAATTATGTGGGTCTGCATGTTCCGATCGGTCGCATCTATGCGGATGACATGTTTGAACTCGCCCGGATGGCAGAAGTTTACGGAAGTGGCGAAATCCGTCTCACCGTTGAGCAAAACCTAATTATTCCGAACATTCCCGATTCACGATTGGAGTACTTCTTAAACGAGCCGCTCGTAAAAGAGCGTTTCACTGTTGCTCCAGAAAAATTGAACCGGGCGCTGGTTTCTTGCACAGGCAGTGAATTCTGCGGTTTCGCGATCATCGAAACCAAAAATCGTGCCCTTGCCCTGAGCAAGGAACTAGAAGCCGAACTGGACATGCCTAAACCCGTGCGGATTCACTGGACTGGCTGCCCAAACTCCTGCGGTCAACCGCAAGTCGCGGATATTGGCTTGATTGGCACGAAGACGCGCAAA
>DATNQL010000777.1:0-3058 GCA_036704025.1 Stenomitos sp. | reverse complement strand
AATTCACTCAATACCAACGGTTTTCCTCGACTATAGTCTTGGAGAGAAACACCCCCCATATCTTCCATCACCAGCGCAAATCCATTGCCATAAGTCTCTACACTATAAAATTGGATGACACCTGGTAATCTAAGATTTTTGGCAATGGTGTACTGATTGCGGAAATGCAGAAGTTCAGAGAATGTGGGATACTTGCTTTTGAGGATTTTGATGACGACAGGTTGTTGGGTCAATTCCTGCTGTCCTCGATAAACTTGGGTTCGAGAGCCGTCGTAAAGTAGGTTTATGATTAAGTAGCCGGGAAGTTTAATCATCATACTAGTCCTAACAATTTTGCGGCTGATTTGGGTAATATCCTATTCTCCCAAATCCGGTGTGATGTAGTCTTGAGCCGTCTCTAACCACTATTACAATTTTTGATCCCAACCGGCCGAGAACCATCATGACTTGCCGTGAATGTAATACACTCAAAACAGTTCTACCCCATCATTCAATCGGCTAGATTGGAGAGATTTCACCTCTGTTTATGAACCCGCCCTGGATTTAAATCCCTCTCTAATCGCCCAAGCCTTTCCAGATATATCTCAGGGAAATGAGGGTACAATTCAGATTAAGCTTCTTTCTCCTATAACGAGTGAGTAAACGCTGGTGAGATATTCCTAAAACACACGATTGGGAGAGTAGAATATTCTTGCGAGTCAGTTAAGTTTGCCATACTCCACGAATAAAAGCTGGACGTAATACGTTTTTCCCAAAATGTATTACAAATTGCTTCTCAAAACTTATTAAAAAACCTATTGCTGATGAAAAGTAGGAACAGGCAACCCAGTTCCCCGACTTTTTTGTTAAAACCCTGATGATTACTGAAAGAACTTAATTTAGACATTGGATAACTCCACTCACCCCCACACCCAAAAGTTCTTGTAGACTAAACGAGCGAGCCACACTCGTAAAACGCTTGGCAAAAGAAGGGATAGTTCATGAGAATTGAGACACTAGCTGTCCATGCAGGTCATCAGGTCGATGCAGCAACAGGAGCGATTGCACCTCCCATTTATTTATCGACCACCTTTGAGCGTCAGGTTGATGGCAGCTATCCCCAAGGATATCAATACATTCGAGAAAATAATCCCAATCGAGCAGCTTTAGAACAATGTTTATCTCAATTGGAGGGAGGAGTAGCATCCGCCGCCTTTTCTTCAGGTTCAGCCGCAACCATGAGTGTATTCCAAGCGCTACAACCGGAAAGCCATGTGATTGCACCCTTAGATGCTTACTCTGGAACCACCTCTCTGTTGCGGAAAATTTTTATCCCGTGGAATTTGTCCGTCACGTTTGTGGATATGACCCATCCTAGCGCTGTCGAGCAAGCGCTTGAGCCTCACACCAAGCTAATTTGGGTCGAAACCCCCTCGAATCCCATGCTCAAAATCATCGATATTGCCAAGATTGCAGATATCGCTCATCAGGCAAATGCTCGTTGTGTTTGCGATAATACCTGGGCAACGCCCATGGGACAACATCCGTTCCAATCCGGAGCAGACTTAGTCGTCCATTCTACGACCAAGTATCTGAGTGGGCATAGTGATGTCATGGGAGGCGTGGCGATTACGAAGAGGGAAGATGAGTTTTTTCAAAAAATTCGGAGTATTCAAACCCTAGGTGGTGCCGTTGCTTCGCCCTTCGATGCTTGGCTTGTCTTGCGAGGCATTCAAACCTTACCTTACCGCATGAGAGGCCACTCGGAAAATGCGCTGAAAGTGGCAAGGTTTTTGAGTGAACACCCCCAAGTTGAGGCGGTGCATTATCCAGGACTGCCACACCATCCAGGATATGAGATTGCTCAGCAACAGATGCAACTGTTTGGGGGAATGCTGTCCTTTCAAGTCAAAGGAGGACGGGAGAAGGCTTTTGCGGTTGTGGCAAAGGTGAAGCTGTTTACCAGGGCAACCAGTTTAGGCGGTGTAGAAAGTTTAATCGAACATCGTGCTTCAATCGAAGGGGCAGGCACAAAAACCCCAGAGAATTTGTTGCGTGTTTCGGTGGGTCTTGAACATTCAGACGATTTGATCGAAGATTTGGCTCAAGCGCTGAATTAGGTTGATGTCTAGCAGAAGGCAGTCCCAATGAAAAAAATTCACCGCCATGAATGAAAATAGTCCTTCCTTACACCCTACACCCCACACCCTACACCCCACTTTCAAGTCAGAAGGCTGAGGGTTAACCACGCCCTACCAAACGAGCGATCGCACTAACCAGTTCTTCGGGTTCCACCGGTTTAGAAATATGAAGTTGAAACCCTGCTTGGAATGCCTGCTGTTGATTATATTCTCCTGCATAGGCGGTTAGGGCGATCGCCGGAATCTGTCCTCCCTGTTGGGCGGGAAACGTCCTCACCTGACGCATCAGCATATAACCATCGACCTCCGGCATCCCGATATCCGAGAGCAAGACATCAGGCACGGACTGATTCAAGGCAACGAGAGCCTCTTCGGCAGATGCCGCCACCGTCACATCAGCTCCAGACTGCTGTAAAATGAAGGCCACCAATTCTCGGATATCGGTTTCATCATCCACCACTAAGATCCGCAATCCATCCAAGTCAGCCGCACCTTGTGATGGCATCGGTTCTGGGGTGACTTCCACCGGCGTCCCCATCAAAGGTAGCGTCACGGAAAAGGTTGACCCTAACCCCTCTCCTAAACTTTCGGCGTGGACAGACCCACCATGCAATTCGGTAAGATAGCGCACGATCGCTAATCCTAGCCCCAATCCGCCAAACTGTCGGGTAGTGCCACTGTTTTCTTGACGGAAGTACTCAAAGACATAGGGCAAAAACTCTGGATTAATGCCTTTGCCTGTATCCTGAACATGGATTTGCACCTGGGAGCCAACTTGCTCCAGTCGAACCTCCACCCGTCCCCCCGAGGCTGTAAATTTAATCGCGTTGGAGAGCAGATTCCAAATTACTTGCTGTAAACGATTGGCATCCCCTGAAACCTGACCCACATTCGCCTTAAATACGGTCTGAATTTGAATTTCTTTGGTTTGGGCGGCT
>DATNQL010000776.1:0-7047 GCA_036704025.1 Stenomitos sp. | reverse complement strand
CCCAGCGGTGAAAGACCTGCTGTACGCGATCGGCAATCCAACGTTTTTGAGTCACTTCCAGGGGAAGCAAATCTCGTGCACCCGCCGGTGGTTGATGAACCATTACTTTTTCTACTTTTTCTTACCGCCAAATAAACCACCAAATAAGCCACCGCCACGCGATTTCCCCGATTGATCGGACTGTGTGCCCGGAGTTGGTGGAGGAGTCGATTTTTGACCCCCGTTTGTGCTTTGAAGTGCATCGAGATGCTTTTTGCCCTTTAAAGCCAACTCATCGTTAGGATTCAGTTGCAAGGCTTTATTCAAGTGAACTTTTGCCATTGTCGCCTGATTTTGCTTCAAAAAAGAGGCTCCAAGTAAGCTATGGCAGCGGCTATTGTTTGGATCTAACTTGAGTGCCTCTCGCAACTCCAGAACAGCAGCGGCAAAATTGTTCTTTGCCATGTACCCTTCTGCCCGCCGAATATACTCAGCCGCTCTCGTGAGTCCCGAATCCGGTAACGGACTAACAGGGCGTGCAGGTGTAGGTGTTCCAGGTGGTGTCGGAGCATTAGGGTCTTTTTGTCGGCCTGGAGTCGCGGTCTGAGAACCTTTTGAGCTGGCGTCCGTAGCCGTTGATGTCCCCGGTCTTCGGTCGGTAGATTTTTGGAGTTCACCCTTGCTCAGCATTAGGTAAACCATATTCAGTTCACTAATTTCAGCAATTTTATCCAAGACTTGGTCAAGGGAATCATATTGTGTTGTAGCCAGTTTTTGTACTACGCTTTTGTAAGCGTTCTCTAAATTAGCACCGGAGCGAAATAATTGTTTAGCGGCTTCACTTGCCAGAGGAATTTTTGCCCCTTCTGCGGCTAATCGCCTGCCCATGTGCCCTAAACTAACCAGGTAATCTCGATTATTGCCTTGAGATAACTGTTCATAGGCGGGATTAACAAGCTTGGATAATAGCTGATTGGCTAGCTTCTTTTCGCTATCGCTGGCCGCTTTACAGCTATCAGGGTGTAGTCTTCGAGCAATCTTCAGATACCGCTTGCGGACTTCTTTAACATCCGCATCAACTGGAACGCCTATCACGGCGTGATGATCGTTGAAATCAAACTTAAAGAGTCCGCGCTCAATTTGAAAAGACATAGGGGTTAGTCCAAGCTCCGTGCCAAAATAATTGTTTCTAGTATGTCTTAATTTCTGGTATAATCGCTAACTTCATAACCTCAGCTTGGTTTATCAAGACACCGTAAAGCTATGCCATTTTTATCAGAACATTGTTTGGCTACTGATAGGAAATAGCTTTTCATAGTTGGTCGCGTTCTGAAAGTTCATGGGTTACTAATTAGATTATTCCCATCTGGGTGAAATACCTATCACAATTATTTCCAGCCCGAAAGAGGGGGCACCTGTAACAGTTCAGTACTCATCTGTTTGTGCAGATGAGCATTGGTTGCTAAAATCCGACCCGAATCAATCTTTAAGGGGCTGCCGTCGTAAGCCGTGACTTTCCCGCCTGCTTCTTCGATTAGCACAACTCCAGCAACGATATCCCAGGGAGAAAGTCCCCGTTCCCAGTAGCCATCCAGGCGTCCACAAGCCACATCGGCTAGATCGATGGATGCAGCACCACTACGGCGGACGCCTTGGGTGAGGTGAGTGAAGTGACAGAATTCAGCGTAGTTATTATCAGCCGTCTCGCGTCGGTCATAGGCAAAGCCTGTAACGAGTAAGCTTTTACTCAGGGTAGACGTTTGAGACACTTGAATCGGGTGTCTGTTGCGAGTCGCCCCTAAACCCCTGGCTGCACGAAAAAGTTCATCACGAAAGGGATTATAAATCGCTCCAACCTCAGGTATTCCGGAAATTAAGAGTCCGACAGAGACAGCCGCAACGGGGTATTGATGAGCGTAATTAGTTGTTCCATCTAGGGGATCGATCGCCCACAAGTATTCATTCTGCTGAGATCCAAGCTGACCGGATTCCTCGGCTAGGATAGAATGATTGGGAACATGACGCTGTAACACCTTCAGGATAGCGACTTCAGCCTCTTTATCGGCAGCCGTCACTAAGTCTCCAGGACGCCCTTTTTCCTCTACTTCGTTTAACTTACCCCAGTAGTCTTTCAAGATAGCTCCCGCTGCCATAGCCGCTTCGGTGGCAATGTCCAGGAAGATTTGCAGTTGTTGGGGTGTATGTTGGCTCATCTTTAGTCAGTTAAAACACCAATTCAGGAATAATGCTGGGGGAGAAATGGTGAGGGATTAGTGGAGAGTCGGGTTTTTCACTCGCCCACCCATTATCCTCCCAAGAGGCATTACAAGGAAGCTTCTGAATGGATGTAGAAAGGCTCAAGTCTAATCAGAACATCCAACAGTGATGGAGATGAACCAAAATCCAAAATTCTCTTCGTTTTTGCCCTCTACCCGCCAAGCTGACTCAACACTGATCCCATCGTCAGCGTCATGTTAAGGATTTTGGCGGCGAAATTCGGCTGGAGTCAAACCCATGGGTTGGTCTGGGTTCCAGATGCCATATCCCATGAGTCTGGCATATTCCTGGGCACGAGCAAGGCGAGTATCGTATTTTTGGTTAGGCAATCGCGGTGCGGCTAACACATACCCTTCTTTTACCAATTGCTCATTGATTAAGACGCCATTATACCAGACATAGGCGAGCCAGCGACCCGTGCTGTCTTTCTCTTGGACATCCGGTTCTAGGGCAACAGGTTGTAAGACAATCCGTTGATTAGTCGTTTGACTAATCATTTGCTCAAAGCGATTTTTTGCCGCTGTTCCCCAAGGCTCTTGTTTTAAATCCGGTGCCTCAATCCCAATCAATCGTACCCGCTCAATCAAGGCGGTTTGCTGGGTTGGGTTCAAGACATCTAAGGTTTGTCCACTGACCACTCGCTGCACCTGAACGGTTACGGTTGTTCCCCTGGGGACTTGGGGGGATTGGCAACCCACGAGTAAAAAGAGACAGCAGCATAACAGGCCCAATAGCCTAAGCAAAGGCAAACACCCCCTTCCGCTGAGCGTGAAGATTGTGGGGATAAATCACAGAGTGCAAGTCCTGGAGGGAGAGATGACTCTCCCTGCATCCAGTTGAAGACGAAAGATGTAGATTTTGGATGGGGGAAACCTCATCAGTCGGGACTTGCAGACCATCGCATTGAGCATGTCTCATGCCCAATCGGATGAATTTCCCTCTGTTGTCCCCCTTAATCTTCATCCAGTGGCAGTCCAAACTGCACCTTGCCTTTAGCAAAATAGCGACCAAACTGAAGTTCATAGACTTCGTCTTCATCCTGCGTTTCCACCTCTAAGTCGGAGCGAGGATAACTCACACACAACAGAGCATAGCCTTGGTCGCGCAGATTGGGAGAAAGTCCCATGGCTTCTGGCTGGTAGACTTCACCACGAAGAATACGCACGGCACAGGCGGTGCAGGCTCCATTGCGACAGGAAAACGGCAGCTTCACGCCCTGATTCTCTGCCGCTTGCAAGATATATCGGTCATCTGGCACTTGTACAGTATGATGAGTACCAGTTTGGCGATGATGAATTTGAATTTTATAAGATTTAGTCATCACTTTAGTGTACAATTAGAAACCGGGTGCTGAATTAGCTTAATTCAAAACCTGCAACGAATAACTCCCCTGGAGAGATGGCCGAGCGGTTGAAGGCGCAGCACTGGAAATGCTGTTTAGGGGTGACTCTAACGAGGGTTCGAATCCCTCTCTCTCCGTTTTTAAGAGTGGCGATTAGTAGACAAAGGCTGAATGTTTGACTAGGAGATCTGATCTCAGAGTAATTCCTAGTCAATAGCATACCCAGCCATCCCACCTTTATTTTTGCGATCGCGAGGCCGATTGAGTGGCTTGAGCATGGCGACGTCGCTGCTCAAAATTCAGAGCAACCACCCCCAAGGTAACAATCACCATGCCAAAGATTTGCGACCCTTGCAAGGTGCTTTGTACGATCCCCAATGCTAAGAGTGCGGTTAAAGCAGGAACGGTTGCTTCCAGAATCAAGGCTCGACGTGGATCAATCCGTCTTAGCCCCATGTTACTCAGTAGATTGATCAAAAACGTAATACCACCTAATACTAAACTGCTAATGATTAGACTCGGCCACATGGTGGGAGCGACCTCAAAACGCCACCAGGATTGGGGAAAGGGTCCGGCTAAACAAAAACCTGCAAAAGTAAGGAGGAGGACATAGTTAATCCACATCAAAGGAACAGGGTTAATCTTCTTCGCTGGAACTCGCGTCAGGATCAGATGAAAAGCAAAGGCAACACCCGCCCCTGCTGCCGCACTAATGCCTAAACTCGAAAGTTCCGTCGTTCGGCTACCGGGAAGAGTAATCAGCACAAACCCGACCAAAACACTAAAAATAACCAGGTTACTAATGAGCGTTGGTCGCCTACCATAAAGCACCCAGGCTAATAACAAAGTAAAGATCGGATAGATGAAGAAAATAGTCAGGGCAACCCCTGGAGCAATCGGTCCTAAAGCCAAATAAAGTAGTGCTTGGGATAAAAACAGAAAAAAGCCACTGGCCAAAACATTGAACCATAACAGCCAATCTTTTGAGCGTGCTAATTGTCCAATCTCTCGCCACACCGATGGATAACGAACCATTGCTAAAATCGCCATCAAAGGTACGACCACAAGCATTCGCAACCACAAAATCAGCAGAGAATTGCCTGCACTGGGAATTAAAAATCCTCCCCATTCAAATTGCCCAAAAATCCGGGACTGATTGAAAATTACACTAATCACGATGTTCTGGAACGCTTGCAGCAGGAAGGACAACAGAACCAGAACAAACCCCATGACTAACCCACGCATCAACCCACGTTTAGGTTTAGAGGGGACTTGAGCCTGGGGGACAGTCGTCAGCGACTCTGGTGCAGGAATTGAAGCTACGGCTGGGATCGATTGCTCAGAAGGATAAGAAACATTAGAGCTGTTGTAATGATGAGGTTCCTCTAGATACCCAGGAATGTCGCGGCGGGGTATAGAAAAATTGGGAGGTGCGGCTGGTGGAGACAGTGAAGAGTTTTTTGTTGCAGAAGATTCAGCTTGAACTTCTTTTCTCAGACGATTAACCAGCGTCTCTAAGATAGCCTCGCCTTGCTTTTCTAGACTGTACATCTCACCCAACTGCTGAGAGAGAGAACTTTGATAGCTTCTCAGGTCTTGTTGTAGGCTTCTAAAGGTAGCTCTCAGGGTTGAATCTAACGAGGCAATCAATTGCTCTATATTCTCGTTGTGAACCTTGGCTGTTACATTAGGTGAGAACCCAGAACTGGGGACACGATCCATCTGTTGTTGGAGAAGCTGCTGCTGACGCTGAGTCTTGAGCTGTTCAATCTCCTCAATCAACTGAGATTTTTCTCTTTGAAGCCGTTCAACGTCTTGAGCCAACTGACTCAGGAGGTTTTGCCGCAGGTGTTCAATATCTTGAGTCATGGCTCTGACAAGAGCTTCTGCCGCCTGCGAATCGCTTGCTCCCCTATCATCCGATTGTTTGTTCAGTTGCCCCATTTCCGTTTAACCTCTATTAGCCCCCAAAAACCTGGTTAGCTTTTCATGGCTCGTCTTGTCTATATTTCCAGGTTTTAGCACTGTCTTTGTCAATACTGAGCAAATTTTTCCGATTCCAACCGAGGTTGCCTCCCAAGTACTCTGGCTTAGGAGTATTGCCGCTATTGTACTTCCAGAGAGATAGCCAGGTGCTATTGGCTCAAATTTTATAGTTGCACGGGGGGGTGCAGTGGGGGAGTGAGGGAGTGGAAGCTTGGAGGAGAATGATTGTGGGAAGATTCCTAAAAACTAGTAGTCTGTCAAGACTACATTAGTGGAGGAATTGGAACTCTCTATGTAGAGATATTGCTTCTACTCGTTCTTGAGTATGCTAAGCTGTGACGCATTTAAGAAAGCCTATTTCCACACCCCACACCCCTTATGACAATTTCGCTATGGCAATTTAGCTGCACATCAGCTTAACGTCTCTTTTTTACCTTAAGAGAAGCGTTGTTCCTTATTCTCAGCAGGTTGAAGAAGTGTAATCTGTTTCACTACTTGGAAGCAGGTTATAGCGAAATAGCCGAACCAACTGACGATACCAAATAGCTTCGAGCCGTCTTCAAACAAAATGGAGATTTTTAATTCTAACAGATCGATTCCTATTGATAATCCAAATAGACCAAACGCTAGAATCAAGAAAATAAAATCTGTCTTCAGAATCAATTTTCTAAATCGGGTTACATACCCTAATATCACTAGTCCATAACTTAGAAAAACTAGCTTCTCAGGAATTTTAAAATAAAGTGGAAATACGGTTTCATGAAAAAGGAATAAATCATCCAGCAATAAAATGAGTGAAATTAGACCACCAAACAGAAAGAAGCCGGAAAATCCGCCTATACTCCCTGTTTTCTGTAGCAGTGCAAAACTAAAAAGACAGATCGCCACTGAAGCGCACCAAAATAAAACTCCAATATAGGAAAGCGCTCCAATAAAGGGACTGTCTCCTGTTGTTGCCGAGGGATCGCGTGTCAAATCAGCCATGGGGATGCTGAGCTGAAGACCAACCCATACAATTATTGCCACTAGAATGAGCATTGGTATATACAGTCCAATCAGTATTGGAAAGAGGCTCTTCAGTTGAGTACGCAGTTTTGCACTCATGTTCAACGTTTCTCCTCCTTAGCCAGACTTTAACCTGAATTTAACTGTAATTTAGTCTGATTATAATCAAGTTATTTTTTTTGTGACCAAATAAATATTCCTTCAGAAAAGTACAGGCAACACTACCTTGTGTTCTGAAGTTAATCAAAAAAGAAGGCACATAAATCTATGCCTTCTGACTGATGTAATTATTTGGATAATTGAGTATTAAATCGTCTTTAATGCAATGCTCTACCGGTTAAACTAAAGGCACGAACTTCGGTAATTTCAACCTTGATCAATTGACCTTTAAGTTCTTGAATAGTACCGGGAAAGAAGGTGAGACGATTACCGCGCGTGCGTCCCATGACTTGGCTGGG
>DATNQL010000775.1:0-2243 GCA_036704025.1 Stenomitos sp. | reverse complement strand
CGTTTATTGATTAGCTCTGCTTATCATAAAACTCTCAAGGAAACAGGAGAAATATGTATTGAATAATACAGTTAATTAGACAAAAGTCTGAACTACTAGCCTGTTCCCCAGAGCGATCGCAAAAGTTTTCAGTCTACTGACGTTAGCAAAAAAGTATCGGTACACCAAGTGACGCGGATGAGTAAGAACTCTCGACGAGGGAAGCGCCTAACGCACCCGACTGTAAGTTAATTTTGACTTGTTCCAAGACTCGTAACACTTACACTTAATAGCCATTTTTGCCTGTATACAGTTCATAGGAGTATTCAACCCGCTCAACTTGGGTGTGGAATGAGCCATCGGGATAGAGGCTGATTAAGCGAAATCCTGGATTGGCTTTGTCCAAGGCAAACGTGTCACTTTCAGGCAGAAACTGAAAGCAAGTTGAGGGACAACCCAAGTAATGAACACCGTGACGTGTTCGCTCAAATTCCTGATGAATATGACCAAAGACTACCAAACGTACCTGTGGATGGTTGTCAATGACGGCAAACAGGTCATCCGCATTCCGCAGGGAAATGTGATCGAGCCAATCTGAATGGACTGAAAACGGTGGATGATGGAAACTAACCAGAGTCGGTCGTTCACGGGTCTGTTGTAACTGTAAATCCAGCCAAGCTAAACTTTCGGGTGATAGCTGACCATAGACACTCCCTGAAACGGCTGAGCTGAGTAGCAGAAACTGCCAGCCGCCAGCAGAGAAAGACTTTTGTGGGGAAATCGGAGCCTGATGAAACACCTGAGCGATGACTGAAGGTTGGTCATGGTTACCGGGTAGCCAGTAGGTGGGGATTCCTAAGGGTTGAAGCCAGTTTTGCAGATACTGATACGATTCCGGTGTCTCATCTTGAGATAAGTCTCCCGTGAGCAGCAAGAGATCGGGTTGGGGTAACAGCTTTTGCAATTGTTCGAGTACGGCATGGAAAGACTTTGCTGTCGGCAGTCCCAAGAGTTCTTGGCTGGGATTGGCAAACAGGTGAATATCTGTAACTTGAGCAATGAGCAGTGGAGAGGCTTGGATCATATCAGGCTCAACATAAAAGGAATGCGAATCACGACCTGAACATAGATACTTAGGAAATCTTTAGTACCCAGATTTTAGTGGTAACCCAATCGAACGGGTTGTTTTTCGTGGCACATTCACAGGTGTGACCAGTATCAATAAATTGAGGTGTATCGCAGTGCAATAGTATTTATACGTAATTTATACGTAATTTTTGATGGGCACCAGGATAAGTGGTGTACTGGAAGTTAACGGGTGATGATAAGCTAGACTGGGATATGATTCCCTTAGCACCGATTTCTTGGCCCAGAGCTAGAAAAAACTAGCATCTGGTGATATAATTGGAAACTGAGCTTACGGCGGCATAGCCAAGTGGTAAGGCAGAGGTCTGCAAAACCTCCACTCCCCAGTTCAAATCTGGGTGCCGCCTTTTTGTTTTCCTTTAAGTTCTTTAATGATTGCCTGTTTCTTTTCTTCTCGTATTTGCTCGGTCCCCTCGGCTGTTAACAGAGGTCTGCCTACAGTGCAATGAAGATAAAGACGATGAGTATTCCAAGGCTCTAGTTGGTCTTCTGGTTGGTCTGCTCCTATTTTCTTTTTGCTCCTGTGTCCAGTTTCATCCTTACGCCAAATTAGGCAGGCTGAGCGCAGAGCAAAGAGTCCTTCAGAGAAACGTTCTTCTGTGGGCAATTGAGTATAAGTCTGATAATCAATCAGAAACCGTCGAAATAAGGGGAGCTGACGACGATCACAGTGAATCTTAAAGGTATAGTTTTTGCCTTCCTCGGATTTGTTCTTTTTGGGTTCGGCTCCTTTGAATTTAACGCAAATTCTTTCTTTGGGTCGCTGATAATGCGGCTTATTACTCTTTAATAACTCTGAATGAATCCCATTTTCCGGGTCAGCAGGATTGGATGTATCTTGAGACTGAACAGACCAATACAAGTCACCCGAACTATAAAAGAGAATTGGGTAAGGTAATTCGTTGAACAGAGGCAGTTGCTGTTGAATAGTCAGTGTATCTAGTTCCGCTTCCAGCTTCTGGGGGTCATCTTTCAATTCGGGAAGAGCACTGATGTGAGCCAAAATCTGTAAGTATCGCTGTCCGGTTGGGTCTCTTCCTTTTGGAAGTCGGCTTTTTAGCTGCTCTTCAAGTCGCTTAATTTCTACTCTTTTTTTGTCTAGACGCTCGGAAAGCGCC
>DATNQL010000774.1:0-4895 GCA_036704025.1 Stenomitos sp. | reverse complement strand
GTCAGAGGGGCGACACCGCAACTTAAAGGTAACCGTAACTGGGCTAAATCAAGCAGCGATCGCGCTTGAATGAGCTTACCTAAAATCGGCAACTTCAGAGCGAGTTGGCGTGAACCTTGACTGGAATAGCGAGAAAGGAAGACACTGATACCCCATAAAAGGAATGCGATCGCTAAACTTCTCAACCAAAATTCCAGCCTCAGCAGACCTGTAGAGTTAGGATTAAGAATTGCGGCTGATAAGATGATTAGGCTCCAAATTGTGGTAATAAGCGAGAATCGTACTGAACGCCCCAGTCGTCTCCGCCTGATTTGAGCTTCGGCTGCGATCGCTAATTGCTCACAAGTCTGGGGCAGAGAACCACTATATTCTGCCAAGCGAATCAGGCTAATTGTCCAACTGTCAAAGTAGCCAGAGTCAACTGTCAGTGCTGAAGCTAACTCTTGACCCCCATCTACCGCCATACTAACTTGGTGCAAATAGCGCTGGAATGAAGAATGCCCATTCTGACGCATCAAGGTTAAACTCTGCTGCACACTCATACCAGAGTGGAGCGCAGATGCCAACTGATAAAAGAACTGGGCTTTTTGCTGAAGCGTCAATCGGTTCGGTAGAGCCACGGTTTGCCATCAACCATTGTTATTGAGTTTTACCTTAGCTCAGTTGCCAGAAGTCTTAGTCATCCCAGTCCCTGATCTTCGGTGAGGTTGGTGGTTGAAGTGGATTAGGAGCGAGTTCCTTTGTGCGGATTTTGCTCTCATCAAGGTCGTTTTGCAGAGATTAAGCTGCTGTGGAAAGACCTTTTCCCCAGATTTTTCAGGAAGGATAGGAGGAGATTAGTATATTGTTCAATGTCGTCAGCCATCCAGTTCTAAATGTCCCGGATATCGATTTCACCTACTTTCTGTTCTACCTGTTTATCGAGTTCTTGGTTGGCTCGAAGATTGCAGAGTCGTTCTTCAATCTCTTGGTTCGTTGTTCCCAGCTTCTTTTCAGTTTCTTCTCGAATTTGTTGAATTGATTTAGGCTGTAATCCTTCCGGACAAGCCTCCTGCTTATGCTGTAGCTGGTTTTCTTCGTTTGTGACCATAAAGTTCCCCTTTGTGAGCAGCAAAAACTCACAGAGCAATTGCCCTCCCTTCCTATAAATCTTGGGAAAAAAATAGGCTCCAGTCATCCTGCTAAATATAGAGATGAAGTGAAGACAAAAGCTTACTCGTTTGCTTCAAATCAACATTGCCACCACTGATAATGACGCCAATTCGACGATTAGGCAGGGTAACCAAACTTTCTAATAAAGCAGCCGCTGCTAAGACTCCAGTCGGTTCAACCACAATTTTCAGCCGTTCCCACAAGAAAAACATCGTGCGGAGAATGGCGGCTTCCGACACGGTTACCATATCATCGACGTAATGCAGCACCAGAGGGAATGTTACTTGCCCCAAACTTGAGGTTCTGGCACCATCGGCAATCGTATCGGGATTATGAATGGTTTGTAGGGTTTTAGTGTGAAAAGAGCGTGTTGCATCATCTGCCTGTGAGGGTTCTACACCCACAACACGGCAATTCGGTGAAAGGGTTTTGGCGGCTATTGCACATCCCGATAATAACCCACCACCCCCACAATTAACTAATAGCATATCGAGCTGACCAACTTCTTGAATGAGTTCTTGAGCGGTTGTTCCTTGTCCTGCAACAATGTGCGGATGATTGTAGGGGGGAATGATGGTCAATTGGCGTTCAGTTGCCAACTTCTGTGCCAATTCTTCGCGGGTGGTTGTGGTGCGATCGTACAAAATGATCTCAGCACCATACTCACGAGTCGCCGCTATTTTTACTTCCGGAGCATCTTGCGGCATCACAACAGTAGTAGGAATCCCTAAAAGTTTTCCAGCGAGTGCGATCGCTTGGGCATGATTTCCAGAAGAATAGGTTAACACCCCTTGCTGTTTTTGTGCTTCTGATAGCTGTGCCAGAGCATTGTATGCACCTCGAAACTTAAAAGAACCAGTACGCTGGAAGTTTTCGCACTTGAAGAACACTTGAGAATTTGTGCGCTCGTTGACAGTTGTGGAGGTAAGAATTGGTGTTTTGTGAGCGACATCACAAAGGCGTTGATACGCTGCTTTTATATCGGCATAGGTCACCGGAAAGGACTTTGCTTCAGGGGTGGTAGATGTTTTAGAGTCCATGCCAACTTGTATTTTTAGCAGTTGATTGTGCTAGCGCCATTTTAGCGATGTTCATCAGTTCCAGCGACCAACGGCAACAGCCATGCTAGAACGCGATCTAGGTAAAACAGGCGTTCGTGTCCCGATTTTCGGTGGGGGGCAGTCAATCAAATTCAAGGACGCGGAGACACGGAGAGAGGGAGACGCGGAGAAAGAATTCAGACTGTGACACTCACCCCGTCTGAATTCGAGCGACTGAATCTTCGATTCAGTCGGGGTCTCAAACCCTTGAGACTTACGTCTTTGCGTCTTCTCGATGAAGTCGTGTTGTCCAATTAACGTCTCTCTGATGGATGCCGATCGCGCTTCAGAAGGCTTAAGTTGAACTTAACTTAATACCTATCTTTATAAACTTGCCTGGTTTAAATTCAGCAGACGCTGAAGAATGAGCTTAGTTCATTCAGAGCCAAGGCAACGGAAGCCACTGGAGCAATGTGTATTCAGCAAGAAAGAGCTAGCTGATAGTGTCACAGCAAACAATGGTCTTTCATCTTGTCGATCAATAGCTCACAGGCTTCAACAGGAGAATGTCATGACTCAATATGACTATATTGCGATCGGTGCTGGTTCGGCAGGCTGCGTGGTTGCCAATCGATTGACAGAAAATCCAGAAACCACGGTGCTGTTGCTCGAAGCGGGCAATCCCGATACGAAACCAGAGATTCAAATCCCATTAGAATGCACGCACCTACCCGGTACAGAGGTGGACTGGGGCTATTTCTCGGAACCCGAACCGTACCTGAACGATCGCCAAATCTTTTGTCCGCGTGGCAAAGTCTTAGGGGGCAGTAGTGCCATTAATTTTTTGCTCTATACCCGTGGCAACCGTCACAATTATGACCACTGGCGGTCATTGGGGAATCCCGGTTGGAGTTATCAGGATGTCCTGCCCTACTTCAAGAAATCGGAGCATCAACAACGCGGTGCCGATGCATATCACGGAGTAGATGGCGAGTTGAGCGTTACCGATGTCATTTCTCCAGCACCCATCTCCCAACGATTTGTTGATGCCGCAATAGCACTGGGATATGAGTACAATCCCGATTTCAATGGGGTGAAGCAAGAGGGTGTGGGACTGTTTCAGTACACGGTTAAAGATGGTAAACGGCACAGTGCGGCGGCGGCATTTCTCCAGCCCATCCTCGATCGTCCGAATTTGACCGTTATAACTGGAGCCTTAGTCACGCGGTTACTGTTTGAGGGTAGCCGTGCTGTTGGGGTGGAATACCTGCATGAGGGCACCCTGCATCAGGTCAGGGTGAATCGGGAAGTGATTGTCAGTGCGGGCGCATTCGATTCGCCCAAGTTGCTCATGCTATCGGGTATTGGCGATGCCAAGCAGTTGCAAGCAATGGGAATTCCGGTTGTCGTCGATCTGCCTGGAGTCGGTCAAAATCTGCAAGACCATATACTTGTTGCCGTGTCCTACGAAGCCACTCAGGACCTCCACACTGCAACGACCAGTAATGGTATTGCTGAAACAGTATTATTTTTGCATAGCAAGGACAATCAGGGAGTTGCGCCCGATTTAGAATTAGTCTGCGGTCCAATTCTGTGGGCACCGCCTGGTTATCCGAATTCTGGTCTCGGCTTTACGGGGCTAATCATTTTGAATCATCCCCACAATATTGGCAATGTCAGTTTGCGTTCATCCGATCCCAACGATACACCGATGATTCGGCTGAACTATCTGCAAAGTCAATCGGACATGCAAAAGATCCTTGACGCGATTAAATTAATGCGTCAATTGTTGGGAACCAGTGCCTTTGATGAGTTTCGAGGTCGGGAAGTCGCTCCTGGTGCAGACGTGACTAGCTATGAAGCCCTCGCAGACTACATCCGGGAAACGTGCGGTACGGTGTTTCATCCAGTCGGTACCTGCAAAATGGGCACCGATCCGATGGCAGTAGTCGATCCTGAACTCCGGGTACATGGAATTGAGGGATTGCGCGTCGTCGATGCCTCAATCATGCCAACTCTAATTACCGGACATACAAATGCGCCTACCATCATGATCGGCGAAAAAGCAGCAGATTTGATTAAATCCACCAGTAGCGTTTCACCGCAAGTAGCTTCAGCACTGGCGAACTAACGGCGTGCGAGCGTTTTTAACTCTCTATTCATCATTTAAAACTCCGCGTAGCGGTAAATGTTTCATTTCATCTTTATCCCGAGTAATTCTAGGAGTCAACGTTGATGAAGATTTTTGTTGCAGGGGCAACGGGCGCGATCGGTCGTCCGCTGATCGCGCAATTATTGACGAAAGGGCACGATGTAGTAGCTCTAACCCGTTCTCTAGAAAAAGCTCAGACTTTAGCTGAACAAGGTGTAGAACCAGCGATCGCAAATGTATTCGATGCCGATGCGATCAAAGCCGCTGTCACCCGTGCTCAGCCGGAAGTAGTGATTGAACAACTCACTTCCTATCCCAAAACCAACACCCGTGAGTCAATGAGTGCAGCCGCAGCCTTCAACACTCGCATCCGTTTAGAAGGGGGTGCCAATGTCCTGGCAGCAGCCCAATCTGCTGGTGTGCGTCGCTACCTGAGGCAGTCGATCGCATTCTGGGCAGTTCCCGGTACTGGATTGGCAGACGAAGAAACGCCACTCGCGTTTGATGCCTCGCCTGCGGTTGCAGCGGATGCCCGCATAGTGACTGAGCTT
>DATNQL010000773.1:0-11671 GCA_036704025.1 Stenomitos sp. | reverse complement strand
ACGTCCGATTTCTTGGCGCTACCCTGTTGTTGAGGCCGTAACGGGTCTGCTGTTTTTGCTAGTCTTTTGGCTCTATGGTTGGAGTGGGCAAACGTTAGGATATTGGGCTTTTTTGAGTTGGTTATTGGTGCTTTCTCTGATTGATCTAGACACCCTGACCCTACCCAATTCCTTGACTCAATCTGGATTGATTGTCGGTTTAATCTTTCAAGGAACCGTCGGTTTTTTCCACTCGTCTCAACGGACAGAAATGTCCCAGCAACTCATGACTGGAGTAGTCGGTGCCGTGCTGGGAATTTGGTTATTTGAGCTGATTGCCTTTGCCGGCTCGCTCGTGTTTGGACAAACCGCTATGGGTGGGGGTGATGCCAAATTAGCGGCGATGATGGGAGCCTGGTTGGGATGGAAATATCTGCTGTTGAGTGGGTTTATCGCCTGTGTCCTAGGAGCCTTTGTTGGAGGAGGCGCGATCGCTCTGGGCTGGATCGACCGAAGACAACCCATGCCCTTTGGCCCTTTCCTCGCTTTCGGAGCTGGTTTGACCCTTTTTTGGGGTGAGGCGATTGTTTCTAGCTATATGCAGCTATTTTTCCCGTTGAGCTGAACTCGGTGACGACTGGAGAAAACCGCTTTAAACTTTTCACCAGACCCTTCAACCCTGAACATTCAACCTTCAACATTTAACCTTTATTCCCAATTCCTTGTATTATTGACCCAAAAATATGCGTCTTGAGTCTTGATAAGATTAACCTGTGCCTTGGATCACCCTAAAAACCACCCATTCCCGCTGGGAAGCCGAGCTGATGCAGCAGGTGCTAGCGGCTCATGAAATTCCTAGTCGAATTCTCGATACGGGAATCACTCCTTATTTCGGTGCGGGTAGCTCCGCAGCATTGCAAGTTCGCCCCCAAGACCAATGGACAGCTTTACTGCTATTGAGTTGTCCCGAAGAGGAGCAAGCAGGGGCATCAGATAACAATTAAGGAATAAAAAAATTTCATGTCTCTATTCGATTGGTTTGCAAATCGACGAAAATCAGAACCCACTCATCAAGAACGGCCGGAGCGTGAGATTGCAGACGGGCTGTGGACAAAGTGCCCGGAATGCGGGGTCTTGGCTTATACAAAAGACCTGCAAGCCAATCAAATGGTTTGTCTAGAATGCAAGCATCATATGCGGGTCTATAGTGACGAGCGCATTGGGCAACTGATCGACCCGAACACTTGGATTCCTCTGGATGAGCATTTGTGTCCGACCGATCCCTTGAAGTTTCGCGACCGCAAACAGTATGCGGATCGCTTGCGAGAAACCCAAGACAAAATCCATTTGGTAGACGCGGTTCAAACTGGCACCGGTCAACTCGATAGCTTACCCATGGCTTTGGGGGTGATGGACTTCCGCTTTATGGGGGGCAGTATGGGTTCTGTGGTGGGCGAAAAACTCACCCGTCTGATTGAACATGCCACGCTACGCAGCCTACCGGTTGTGATCATTTGTGCTTCTGGGGGAGCCAGAATGCAAGAGGGGATGCTCAGTCTGATGCAGATGGCCAAAATCTCAGGAGCTTTAGAACGCCATCGTGAAGCCAGACTGCTTTACATTCCGGTTCTGACTCATCCCACCACCGGGGGCGTCACGGCAAGCTTTGCCATGCTAGGAGACATCATTCTGGCAGAACCGGAAGCCACGATTGGCTTTGCTGGTCGTCGGGTGATTGAGCAAACCCTGCGCGAAAAACTGCCAGATGACTTTCAAACCTCTGAGTATTTATTACAGCATGGCTTTGTGGATACGATTGTGCCCCGAACTCAGTTGAAAAAAACCCTGGCTCAACTGATTCGCCTCCATCAACCCCTGTCTACATCACCGTCCATGTTTCCCTTACCCGAAGCGATGCGCTTGAGTGTGACCAAGGGAAGTGGAAGCTAAGGAAAACACCAAAGTAGGGCAGAGGGGAAATGTAGGTAAAGTCCTCGGAATCATTTGGGGATGAGAGTTGAGCTATTCGGTCACTCCCCCATCCCCCAGTCCTCTTCCCCACTCTTTATCTAATTGATCCCAACCCACTCTTGGCAAGTTAGGGAAAGGCGTCGCAAGAGTGGCATCATATTTTAAGAGACTCGATCTTGTTTGTTGCCAGCCAATAATTATGGGGTTTGCAGACCTGTCAATTGCGGAGATTGCCGCAGAGTATGAGCTTCCTCCTGAGGAAGTTTGCCATCGATGCGAGCAGTTGGGAATTGCTTACAAAACTCAAGAAACCCGTCTGGCTCTGGAGGATGCCAAGGCCATTATTTCTATGATTTTGTCCGAAAGAGAGGGTTCAGCTACACCTTCTAGGAGGGGAGATTAAACTCCACCTACCATCAGTGAGTAATTCCTTGGCGAAAGCTCCCACAAAGCCAGTGCGCGTTTCCTTCGTACTCCAAGGAATCTTTTGTGCTGATTGCCCCAGGGGCACCGCCAAAGACGTCGCTGGGTTGACGATGATGCCCCTCAGATAGAGGATAGGCTCCAGATTGAGTCCGTGCTGTGTTGAGTAGCTAAAACGAATGAGCCATATTTTTGAAGGAGAACCAAGAATGAAGCGATTCATCTTGCTTGCGTTGGCAGTTGTATTTTTTGCCTTTCAAATTGCTGTCGGGAGTGCAGCCGCTGTTGAACTAACCCCTGAAATACGCACGGTGAAAGCCAATGAAGCGGGTGACACCATTACTCTCAGCCTCCAGCAAGTGCAAAAAGGCAAGCGCTTGTTTAACGATACCTGTGCCCAATGCCATGGGGGCGGCAGAACGAAAACTGACCCCAACGTAGGCTTAGGGACTGATGCCCTGGCTGGAGCGACCCCACCCCGTGATAATATTGCTGCCTTGGTGGATTACATGAAGAACCCCACCACCTATGACGGGGAAACTGAAATTGCTGAGTTACACCCCAGTCTCAAGAGTGCGGATATCTATCCCGAAATGAGAAATCTCACCGATGATGACCTGGAAGCGATCGCAGGTCATATCCTCTTCCAGCCAAAAATCCTCGGCAGAATGTGGGGAGGTGGCAAAGTCTACAACTAAGATCCAGTTTGTGTGATTGGGTCATGGGTCAGTAGTCATTAGTGATTTCTCAGTCGTTCGACATGGGCTGACAAACTAAAGTACTCATGACTGATGACGAAAGACTCAGGATTAATGGCTAATGACTCATGACCAACGATTAACGATAAACGACTTATGCTGACCCGCTCCATCCAACTCACTCAAGTTTTACACGCTTTACGACGTCAACTGTTCTCAGTTCACTTCTTACTAGCCGCTTTAATCGCTGTTTGGGGCTTTTTGATGGTCACTTCACCAGCTCAGGCGGCTACAGATAGCTACGTTAGGCGCTACCTCGATGTCAAAGAGCCAATCTCTCTGCCGTTAGATGGAAAGGGTCAAACCAAGCTGTTCTCTGGCGAAGACTTGTCCTTTGGGAAAGAGCTGTTTGAGGCTCATTGTCTCAATTGTCATGTTGGGGGAGCTACCTTGCCAGATCCAACTGTGTCTCTGGCACTGGATACCCTGGCGGGTGCCACACCATCTCGTGATAACATCAACGGCATCGTGAATTTCTTGAGAGAACCCATGACCTATGACGGCAGCGATTTGAGCTTTTGGTGCCGTCAAGTATCAGAAAATTGGATGCCACCGGAGCAAATCGAGAAGTTAGCCGCTTTTGTGCTCAGAGCCGCCCAAAAAGCACCTGGATGGGGTACCTCCAATTTCTAGAGGTCGCTAGAGAAGTGGACAAAGGAAAGAACGGTAAAGAGTTGCTCTAAGATATTAATAAAGAATTCAATGGCGAATTTTCGGAGAAAATGATGAAATTTAAAGCCGCAATTTCACGCAGTGTCGGGTTGCTACTGTCTACAATTCTGCTGATAGTGGCTAGCTTTGCGTTGTCGGCAACACCTGCATCAGCAGAAACCTATACGATTAAGATGGGTACCGATAGCGGAATGCTTCAGTTTGAGCCATCAACCGTCACGATTAAGCCAGGTGACACCGTCAAGTGGGTGATGAATAAAGTTCCTCCTCACAACGCCGTCTTTGATGATACTAAAGTCCCTGGTGGAGATAAGGCATTGGCGAAAAAGTTATCTCATGATAAGTTAACGTTTTCTCCAGGTGAGTCTTTTGAAGCGACTTTCCCAGCCGATACCGCGCCTGGAACCTATCCTTTCTACTGCCAACCTCACCGGGGTGCTGGCATGGCAGGCAAAGTCATTGTCCAATAATTAAGCCTTAATTATTGTGTCGAAATTGCTCATCACTCGGTCGTTTTGTGGATTGGTTTTCCCCAACTGAATGGATGATTCTTTCTTCATTAGGTCAGTGTTAATCAAACCAACGATATCTCTGCCCATGTTCTGATGTCGTTGAACAGGGCGAGTCATTTTTTCAATTCCCTCTTTTGCTAAACATTAAAACCTCTCCAAAGAGAGAGGTTTTTTTTATGAGAGTGGGGAGAAGACAAATCAAGAAAGTTAGGATAGGGTTTTTCCATAGTTGGATAGATAGGAAAGAACTGTAGTGTTTCCCATTAACGATAACAATCCGACGCGCATCACTCCCTATGTGACGTATGCCCTCATTGGCGCAAATATCTTTATTTTTCTGTATCAGCTCAGATTAACGCCACCCCAACTGGAGCAGTTTTTCCAGTTATATGCTGTGGTCCCTAAAGAGTTAACCGCCAGTTTTGCTGGCATTCCGATTAATCACAGCGTGCCAGAACCCCTAACCTTGGTAACCTCTCAGTTTTTACATGGTGGTTTTTTGCATATTTTAGGCAATATGCTGTTTTTGTGGATCTTTGGCAACAATATAGAAGATAAGTTAGGACACATTAAGTACCTAATTTTCTATATTACTTGTGGTGTTCTAGCAGCTTTGGCTCAGTGGTTTTTCTCCATGCAATCGGGTATTCCTTCACTGGGTGCCAGTGGCGCGATCGCTGGGGTGATGGGAGCCTATATACTGAGGTTTCCCAATGCAAGAATCAGAACATTAGTATTTCTCGGCCCCTTCATTGTCTTTCCTGATATTCCAGCCATCTTCTTTTTGGGAATTTGGTTCATACAGCAAGCGTTGTACGGCATCGCTAGTTTGAATGTACCTAGTAATATCGGGATGCAGAGTGGGGGAGTCGCTTACTGGGCGCACGCGGGTGGATTTGTTTTCGGAGCCATTCTTGGCCCCTTGCTAGGACTATTTTCTGAGGATTCCACACTCTGAATCTTCGAGCAGCCCAAGCCGTAAATAGCGGAGCAGGAATGAATTCCTCTATCTAGAGTTCCATTGTTTTTGAGTGAAAACTAACAGAAATCTATCTACAGCAGGCCGTCAAGGAAAGAGCCATTAAGCTATTGTTTTTCTAGTTTAGTAAAATAATAGGAAAAACGCTTGTGGTTCCCTTACGCGATGAAAATCCGATAAGAATTACTCCTTATGTCACTTATGCCCTGATAGCTGCCAATCTCTTGATTTTTATCTATGAACTGACTTTGGTTGGACCTCAGCTTGATGGATTTTTCCATCTTTTTGCGGTTGTTCCCAAAGAACTCACGTACAGCTTTAATGGGATTTCTGTTAATCAGCCAGTTCCAGAACCTCTGACTTTGATTACCTCACAGTTCCTCCACGCGGGCTTTACTCATGTGGGGTTTAATATGTTGTTTCTGTGGATTTTTGGTAACAATATTGAAGAGGAACTGGGTAGCGTTAAGTTTTTGATTTTTTATCTAGCATGTGGGGTATTAGCCGCTCTTACCCAGTGGTTTTTCGCGACTAACTCTTCAATTCCTTCCTTGGGTGCCAGTGGTGCGATCGCAGGTGTTATGGGAGCCTATATTCTGAAGTTCCCTAGGGCTAAGGTCGTCACATTCCTGCCCTTAGGTTTCTTTTTCACTACCTTAAGAGTCCCGGCTCTATTTTACCTAGGTTTTTGGTTTTTGCAGCAAGCCTTTAATGGGGTAGCCATGCTAGAAGCACCAGCGAATGTTGGGATGGAAAGTGGTGGAGTTGCCTATTGGGCACATGCTGGCGGTTTTGTTTTTGGCGCAATTCTTGGCCCTTTATTGGGGTTATTTGCTCCTGACACCAAGCCCCCAGCCTATACCACAGAACCGGAATCATATTGATTTTTCACGCAGCTTTTAAGCAAAAGTATCTGGCGATTGGAAATCGCCTCTAAAAAACCAAAGTCCGTCTGCGCGGACTCTCTTATAACCCGCGCAGGTGGGTTTAGTTTGTATAGCCCCAGACTTCCAGTCTGTGGGCAGTTTGCTTTCATTTTTTAAAGTTTTTGTTGAATTATAAATTAGGGAGAGACTATTTAAGCAGGATGATCAGAAGTGATTTGCTCCCGTAACCAAGCCCGAAAAAGGGATTCTAAAATTTCCTCTCTGACTGATTCATTAAGTTCAACTGGAAACCACTTCTCAATTTTAATAATGTGATAACCCAGTTTTGTTTGAAGGGGGCCAACTACCTTACCTTCTGTCGCTTCAGAAATAGCTTGTGCTACCTCCGGCATCAGCTTTGAAAGAAAATGAATACCAGCAAAACCGCCTTTTTCTTTAGATTGCTGCCCCTTTGAGTACTCTATTGCTAAGGCACAGAAATCAGATTTGTCTTCTTGCAGCTTGGCAACTATTGTTACAGCATCGGATAGCTCACGGACTAAAATTTGAGAGAGAGCAATGCGTCTATAATCTTTCCGGTTGCTCAGGTAATGTCCATCAACTGATGACCCAAAAAGATGTTCTTTTAGGTTATTTTCGAGTAGCGCGAATCTAATTCCTTGAGTCCAATCTTCTACCGTTATACGCTGCTCTTCAATCCAAGCCAAGGTTTCAGACGCTCCTAACAATTTATGCTTCAGGCGAAATTCATTTCCCGCAGCTTGCACTTCCTCATCAGAAACGGTGATGTTTTGCTGTTCGCAGAGGGCTAAAATCAGTGCCTCATGCTCGGCTGAAGTTGCAATTTCAGCCATTTTGTGAGAACGGCGCAGGTAAGCCAGAATATCTGCATCTGTTACAGGGGAAATCGCTGGCAGTCCCGACTCTTTCACTGACGGCAATTGGGTTGTTTCCAAAGTTTCTTGCATCGCTTTTTTCCCCCTTAAATGACAAGTTTATAGTAGTCGTTCATGCTGTTTAATCTCGATAAATCAGGCGTTCAGGTGAAACGTCTGATATTTTTACTCGCTGGCGATGTAAATCACCATAAATATTGAGGTAGTCAATTTCAGCAGGTGTTAGTTTACCCTTGTGCATTCCCGCGATCGCAGCATCAATTTCCTCACGTCGCTTCAAACCTGTCAAGCAGACATCCACGCTGTTCTGAGTTAAGGAATAGCGATATAAATCAGGTACAGAAGGTTGCCAACATTCGTTTGGCAACGTAGCAGGAGCATTCCCGAGGAACGTATGCATTCCCGCCGACTTAAATGTAACAATGCCCGATCGCTGCGGGTCTTCAACATCTATATCATTGAAAATCTTACTCTGGGCAGTACGGTGGGCGATGTTGTGTCTAACCATCACTACATCTAACAATGGGCTATTTAACCACTGCTGAGCCAGATCGAAGTCATGAAACGAGGCACCAATGTAGCGAACTGCCCCCATTTTTTTCAGACGTTCTGATGCGCCCATCCATCGCTCGATCATCCGCTGATAAACAGAATTAGCACCTCGGAGATCGTTAGAAATATCCAAGCAGTCTTTAGAACGCGAACCATCGTCGGTGCCAATCCAGCCCCAAAAAAACACATCAATGTAGTCAATTCCCAGTTCTTTAAATTGATCGAAGAGGGCAGCTAGTGCCATCTCCGGACTCTTGATGTAAGTCACAGTAGCGAGAACCACTTGCTCTCGAACCGAGGAACCGCGTCCGCATAACTGGCGGAGTGCACCCGACATCTTACTATACAAAAAATGATGTAAATCGCTAGAGAAAAAGAAATAGTTCATGCCTTGGTCGAAGGCATACAACGTATCCTCACTGGAGATACCGCTGCCGCCCCCCAACCCAAGACAACTAACCGTTAAATCTGTGCGTCCTAATTTACGGTAGAACGGCAAATCTGACTCTGGAAATCTAGCATTTAGTTCGCTAACTCTATCTGGCTTGACTATGGGTTCTGGTGCTAAATCGGCGATCAGCATAGGTCTAGCGGAGTGTAGATATCTTCAGAGTTTGCATTTAAGTAGGCATGTTCTACATCAATCCCAAGGCGGGCAAAATTTTGCAAAATAGATTCTATCCGTTTTTCTGGAGAGTCATCACCCTTTTCCTGAGCTTCGAGTAAGCCATTGGCAACAATATGGCAGCGGTGCGTTCCAAAGCTTTCTTTCGTCGCAAATCGGCAATCGGGTTCTTCTGCTAGAGCGAGTCCCGGTGCTAGGAACTTGGTGAATAAGGGTACTTCTGGTCGAAAGTAGGCTTGGTTTTCTGGATAAACAACCTGAAGTACTTGCCGGACAGGTTCGTAGTCACCTTGATCAAAGTAGAGAACGGCAGAGTCGTAGCGATCGTAATCAGAAGGATTGTATAGAGCCTTGAACTTGAAGGGAATGGCGATTTCATTTAATTTCTGCGTGATAGCACCCATCACTGCCACCGCCCCGTCAGGACTTAAGTTAAAGTAAATCCGCACAGTCTGAGCATCACCGTCTGAGCGATCGCGATTCTGTGGATTGGCATTGCTAATAGCCATGTAGAATCCACTTTGCACTCGATTGGGGGGCAAGCGGATAGCCACCACATCACCGACAGCAGGAGATTGTTGCTCTGGTGGTAAGTGGCGCTGACGCTCAAGGTGTAAGGTTAGACCATCTTTTATTACGCCTAGAGTGCCATCATCTTCCTGTTTCACCACTCTCCAGCCAGGATCGAAGTAGCCTTGCCCGCGATTACTTTCATGCAATCGCTCGTAAAACCCTAAATCGACTCCCTGAAACGTGTTGTTCTCCAAATCTTGCTGAGGTGCAAGTTCCTCTGAATCCGCTTCGGGTGCCAGTGCCTTTCGCAAGGAACCGTTGTAATAAATGCCGTAGAGAAAACTTTGTAGTTGTAGAGTTCGATACTTGTTCTGAAGCGGCAACGGCAGGTGTTGAAAGCGAACAACTACCTCAGGTGGAAGTTCCAAGGGTTTGTAGTCGGGATGACGAATACAGAAGTTGGGCTGAAGTTGCACCTTATTAGCGATGTCTTGGAGCGATGCCAAGATATGATCGCTCGGTGCAGTTGGTGATTGAATTGGGAGAGAATCCAGCAATTGCATAATGATTAAGTTCCCGTTAAAAACACTTAAGCGAAAGCCGGACGCAAGCCCGTAATTTCAGACGCTGTGGTTCCAAACACTGTCGTAATGGATTGTTCAGGACGGCAAAGTAAACCCTTAGCAACCTGAAGCATACAAATGCCTGCGTTCCCAAAGGTTTTTTGGTGCTGGAGGGTAGACTGGATTTGCAGAATCAAAGCCAGACCCGAAAACTGCATGACTCGGTGCAAAAACTGAGGACGACATTCCAGGATTTCTGGAAAATTACTGAAATAAGCACTTGCTAGGGCAACAATCGAAGGCTGAACTTGTTCGAGTGGCGTTACTGCCATGCGTAGAGAGTCCTCAATCGCGATCGATTTACTCACCACCAAGCTCTTCAACCAGAGTAGGAGATAGCTGCCGATGAGCATCCCTACATCAAAGGCTGGATCGCCCCAACTACAACGCTCCCAGTCAATCAGGCGAATGATACTGCGTCCTGAGGGTGTTTCTTCCTGTAAAGTTTGCTCCCAATCATCGTGCAGTAAGATATTGTTCAGCTTCATGTCGTTGTGTGTCAGACAACAAGGCTCGATTGAATCGGTTAATTGTGCGATCGCAATCCTCAGACGTTCGTAACGCTGGTAAAGGGCAAAGAATTTCAGTCCATCTGCGGGAACTTGACCAAAAACATCAGGGCTAATCCGGTCAAACTTACGAATAATGTGAGGAATTCCTCCGTTCACAGGTACGCTTTCACGCTCCTGGGAAAAGAAGTCTCCATAGTCCTGACGATTGAAAGTAGCACGATGGAATTCCGCAAGGATGGCTCCGATGGTAGATGCAATTGTTGTCGGGAAAACATTCTCCTTGATGTAGAAATCCATTAGATCTCGATAATCCTTGAGGTAATTAAAAACAATAATTGAGTGTTCTGGATTAAAATCAAGCACCTCTGGAGTGAACAAGCGGAGGTGACTAAGGGCTGGAAATTCTTGTAAAAATTTTTGGATCTGCCATTCATTCAAAAAGCCACCAGACGTTTTTCCACCTGGTGCGTAACATTCTTGCTTAACGAGGAGTGTGCGATTGTCAGGCAAACTCACTAATAAATTAAAGTTTCTGCCAATTTTATGTTCAACCTGCCTCAAATTATCTTCTATATGAGTGCAGATGCTACATCTATCTAAATAGTCAAAAACATTTTGTGAACTTAACAAAAATGACATAGGTAAAGTTTTTTCAAGATTTACTCAACAGGGGTAGAATAACTATCCAATTTAAAAAGGTTAAAAGGCCTACTGTACAAGCTTTCTTGTCTTCTGACTTGAAAGTGGGGTGTAGGGTGTGGGGTGTAGGGTGTAAGGGAGGACTATTTTCATGCATGGCGGTGAATTTTTTTCATCGGGACTGCCTTGTCACACTTAGAAACATAGGGTTGAGACATGCCCGCCAAGACATGTCATCAACCCTTGTTGCTCAAAACCAAGCTTGGTGAGCTACAGCTATTTAGTTTTCTCGGCTAGTGGGCACCCAAAAAATTCAACGGGTTGAAAAAAGGGATTGCAAGATTTATGCTTGCAGCCTTATTTAATTCGGAACAAAGCGACTAGTCTAGGTCACCGATACTGATGTCACTTCCCGGCCCTGTACTGAGGTACGTGCCAGTTGAAACATACTCGCCACCTGAGATAGAAATATCATCGGCACCGCCTCTAGCATCCATCTCTTCTTCGCTTAAATTGTCGAGGTAGCCTTCTTGCTCTTCTTCAAAGAATTCAGAACCTTTAGGTTGCTTAGACTCATCAGGTTGTAATTCATTGAGTTTGATGTTAGTCATGGTAAATTCTCCTTTTTAATTCGCCAACAAGAATCTGGGTAATTAACAGTTGTTTTGACCAACAAGAACTAGATGTGAAATATCTAGTTGCTTGTTCATGGTTCTAACTTAGCAACTTAAATCCAGACCGATCAAGTTTTTAAACGGCTTTTATAGAACGAAGTCTATAAGTTATGTCTTTATTAATTCAGCTCTAATCTTCTGTTTCCTCCTCTATTAGGTAGAGAAAGCCCATCCTCAGAGATAGATTTAGTCCATGATCAACCTCCTGCTTTTCGACATAAGTCACTTACTTATTTCGCTCTTTGTTTGTAAAGTCCAGTGAAAACACAAGCTTTGAGATCACCGCCTAGGAATTTCAGAAATCGTTAAGAAACTTTCAGTAGACTGAAAACTTTTGCGATCGCTCTGGGGAACAGGCTAGTAGTTCAGACTTTTGTCTAATTAACTGTATTATTCAATACATATTCCTCCTGTTTCCTTGAGAGTTTTATGATAAGCAGAGCTAATCAATAAACG